>CAYMXF010000075.1:11037-12712 GCA_964393935.1 uncultured Planctomycetaceae bacterium | reverse complement strand
GGCGGGCCGTATCGCATTCCGAATATCGATATCGAGGCGCTCGCCGTTTATACGAACAATCCACCATGCGGGGCGATGCGCGGCTTCGGCGCAAATCAATCGGCGTTCGCCATCGAGGGCGCGCTGGACTTGATCGCGGAGAAGGTCGGCGTCGATGGCTGGGAGATTCGCAGCCGCAACATCATGGAGCCGGGCGATCGGTTCGTGACGGGCCAGCGGATGGTGAAGCCGTTTGGACTGCGCAAGACGTTGGAGGCGGTGAAGGAGATTTATCGCGGCGCCAAGTTCGCGGGGATTGCTTGCGGCATTAAGAACGTGGGCATCGGCAACGGCCTGCCGGAGCGCGGGCGAGCGAGTATTACCGTCGAGCGCGAGAAAAAGCTCGTCATTCGCACGGGTTTTACGGAGATGGGTCAGGGGCTGTTCACCGTCTTGATTCAGACAGCGGTGGAGGAGACGGGTCTGCCTGCCGAGCTGTTCGAGGCGACGAGCGATACGACGCACGATCTGGACAGCGGGCAGACGACGGGCAGCCGCGGGACGGTGCTGGGTTGTCACTCGGTCATGGACGCGGCGAAAAAGCTGAAGGCCGATCTCGCGGCGGGGCGGACGCTGCGCGATCTGGTCGGCCGCGCTTATCAAGGCGAGTGGATTTGTTACAAGACTGACAAGTTCGGAGCGGACGTACCGGACCCGAAGACGCATTTGACGTACGGCTTCGCGACGCAGGTCGTCATCCTCGACGACGAAGGCAAGCTCAAGAAGGTCGTCGCGGCGCACGATGTCGGCCGGGCGATCAACCCGACGCTGCTCGAAGGGCAGATCGAGGGCTCGCTGCACATGGGGCTGGGTTACGCGCTGACGGAAGAGTTCGTGACCGAGGGCGGGCATTTGGTGACGGACGACGTAAAGGGTTGCGGCGTCTTGCGGGCGCATCACATGCCGGAGCTAGAGGTCATCCTCGTCGAGGAGGCCGATCCGGAGACGCCGTACGGTTCGCGCGGCGTGGGGGAGATTGGGTTGGTGCCGACCGCGCCGGCGGTTGCGGGGGCGCTGTATTCGTTTGACAAGGTGCGGCGCTTCAAGTTGCCGATGAAGGATTCGCCTGCGGCGAAGGCGATCTTGGGGCCGCGCGCAAGGATCGCCTGAAATCGTGGCTAGAATGACATGGATGTCTTACTGCGGATCAAGCGGCTGGTGGCGCGAGGCGCCTTTCGGCTCACCGACAAGGCAAGAGACGAAATGGACGCGGAAGGATTGAGCGCGCAGGATGCGGCTGAAGCGATCCTTAGCGCTGCGAGAATAACAAAGGTGCTTCGCTCACGAAGCCCACAGCGACACCATAAGGGAGAAAAGCTTTATGTCATCGAAGGGTACAACCATCGCGGCACACTCCTTTACACGAAGGGGAAAATCGCGCGCGAAAGCGGCCGAGAAATCTACTACCTCCTTATCTCTTCGAAGACGTCGACCGATTCCAATTAGGTCGCTTCCGCCGCTTCGGACCTGCCCCCTGTGCGGGTCCCACGAAGTTACCCGAAAGAAAATTGCTGTCCGTCGACGAGACGGCCGGCTCGTTGAAGGCGTTGTCGCCGACGTTTGCAGCACCTGTAGGGAAAAATTTTTCGATTTGGCGGCGATGCACAAGATTGAGACGGCAAGAGGGACGGCCAAG
>CAYMXF010000075.1:8412-10937 GCA_964393935.1 uncultured Planctomycetaceae bacterium | reverse complement strand
CAGCTTCAGCAGAAGCGGCGGGTGGCGGTTTGCACCGTCGTCGGGTCGTACGGCTCGACGCCGCAGGCGGCGGGGGCGACGCTGCTTTTGCACGAGAACATGACGACGGAGGGGACGCTAGGCGGCGGATGCGTCGAGGCGGAAGTGCGAAAGCAGGCGTTCGAGCTGCTACAGAAGAACCAATCCGGACTGCTCACGTTCAAGCTCGATCATGATTACGGGTGGGATGATGGGCTGATCTGCGGCGGGACGATGCGGATTGCGGTGATGTCGCTGGACTGCCCCGACAAGGCGCGACCGTTTACGGAGGCTGCTGACCGGATCGAGCGCCGGGAGCCTGCGAGCGTGCCGCTTATTGTTGAGGAAGCGGGACAGCTACAAGAATATCGGCTTCACATCGAGACCCCTGCGCACTTGATCATTGCCGGCGGGGGTCATGTCGGGGCGCAATTAGCGAAGATGGCCGTTGGGTTGGATTTTGAGGTGACCGTAGTCGATGACAGGGGGGACTACGTGAACGCAACGCGTCTGCCGCCGCCGATCAAGCCGGTCGTGGGCGACATCGAGCGGACGCTTCGCGAGCAGCCGATCGACGCCAACACGTTCGTCGTGATCGTCACGCGCGGGCACAACCACGACGAGCAGGCGCTGCACGCGGTGATCGACTCGCCGGCGCGGTACATCGGGATGATCGGCAGCCGAAGAAAGGTCAAACTCATCTTCGACGACTTGGCCGCGTTGGGCGTCGATCGCGCGAAGCTGGCGAAAGTGCACGCGCCCATCGGGCTTTCGATCGGGGCGCAGACGGTGCCGGAGATCGCCGTCAGCATTCTCGCGCAGCTCATCGAGATTCGCCGGGCGGAAAAACCGACGCATGTGGAGGGACCGGGCGAATCGGGAAGTCGGAAGTCGGAATGCGGAATTCGGAATAATGCGAAGACCGACCGCTGAGGAAATCGGCCGAGCGATCCATGTCTCGACGTATCTTTGCACTATTGCTCGCTGCCGGTCAGTCCCGCCGAATGAGTCGACCGAAGCAGCTTCTTCCCTATCAGGATGGTACGATCATCGAGGCGGTGATCGAGGCGGTCCTGGCTTCGAGCGTCGATGGTCTTGTGGTGGTTGCGAATCCGCAGGTCGCCGAGTTTCTAGGCAAGGCGTTGCCGGAGCGGTGCTCTGTGGCCGTCAACGACGATCCGGCCAGTCAGATGCTCGATTCGGTGAAGATCGGCGCGGCGCGGATCGAGGTCGAATTCAAGCCGCAGGACGATGACGGCGTGCTCGTTCTGCTGGCGGATCAGCCGCAGGTATCGGCCGGGACGATCACGACGTGTGTCGAGGCGTATCGGCTGCCGAAGCACCATCCGGGCATTCTGATCGCGGCCTATCGCGGGCATCGCGGCCATCCCAGCATTTTCTCCGTGGCGTTTTTGCGTGAGATTCGAGATTGGGGTTCTGATCGCAAGCTGAGCGATTTGGCGTATGAGCATCCCGCCGCCGTACGCGAGTTGGCCATCACCACGGCGCCGATGCCGCTCGACGTGAACACGCCGGAGGATTACGACCGGCTTACGGGGAAGACGTGAGCGAATCCGTGGCGATGCTGCTTCAGATTGCGATCCGCCAAACGGCAAGCCACAGGGGTCAATCAATGGACGGATCAAGGATCAACACGATTCTACCGGCATCTGCCGCCATTCCTCGAACATCCTGGTGAGGAGTTCCATGGGCAAGCCGACGACGTTTGAAAAGCTTCCCTCGATATTTCCCACGAAGGGATCGTTCCGGTCCTGAATGCCGTAGGCCCCGGCCTTACCTTGCCATTGGCCGGTGTTCAGGTAGGTTTCAATCGTCTCCCTAGCGAGCGGGCGGACGCGGACCTTGGTCGTTTCGTGGGATATCAGGCGGCGTTCGATTCGAGGATGCAAAATCGCGACGCCGGTGATCACGGAGTGGATCGTGCCCGAGAGCCGTTGAAGGATACGCCTCGCGTCGTCGCGATCTTCAGGTTTGCCGAAGATTTCGTCGCCCAGGACGGTGATGGTGTCGGCCGCGAGGATCGTCTCGTCGGGATGCTCTTCGGCGATGCTGCTGGCCTTGAAATAGGCGAGCGATTCGGCATAGGACGCCGGATCGACGTGTGGATGGCGCTCGTCCGGCTCTTGCAACAGCGGCGGCACGGCGGTGAATCGGTAGCCGGCCTCTCGAAGCAGCTCCGTCCTACGGGGGCTCGTGGAGGCGAGGATCAATCGTTCGGGTTGTTGCGGCATCTCCATCCTTTACGCATCCTATGATCGACGGACCGATTGTACTCAATAAGGGTCCGCGAGTGTTATCGTGCAAAGCAGCGATCTTGATAGTTCGATGGCGACACGTCGTACGTCGGAGGCCGTTTGGAAGATCGGCCTATGCCTCTTGCTCTCGATCTACGCGTGGGGATTGACTCGCGAGTTGACCGAGCCGTGGATCGGGATGCACGATTGGAACGGCGCGTTCTATTCGCAACTCGCAAGAAATCTGCGGCG
>CAYMXF010000075.1:3429-8312 GCA_964393935.1 uncultured Planctomycetaceae bacterium | reverse complement strand
GGATGATCGATCCCGCGGGGACACCGTCTTCCCGCTCATTGGCCGGCGTGGGTTGCGCCGCGGCACTGATCGCGGGAATCACGATCGATTGGCCGGGGATGCTCTTTGCGGCGATCTTGTCTGTTTACACCGCTGTCCTTTGGAGAAGACGGCAGATCAAGTTGGGGCCATTCTTGGTGGTGGGCGCCACGTCGCTCATCGGCGTAACGGCGATGCTTGCCTACGTCGTCTATGCCGGTCTTGGCGGTTGGAACATCTTGGCGGAAGTGTTCTTTAGCCGTAGGTCCGAAGCTGCCAGCCAGGTTTCCACGACCCCCTGGGCGTATACGGTGGAGAATCTCACGAGTCCGGTTTTGGCGCTCGCTACGCTCGGGCTGCTTAGCGCACTGTTTGAGTATTTTCGCGATCAGCGGGCTGAACCAGAGGGCGGCGCGCGATGGGCAAAGACGGGTCCGTCCGGCTTGGGTTTGCTGTCGGTGACCGGGGTCCTTTGGGTCGCGGTCTTTTGGCGGCAGTATCAAATACACAATTATTGGCTGTATTATCTCGGACCGATCGCGGCATGGCTGGCGGCTCGCGGACTGGTCTCCCTTTGCGAATGCGTGAAGTCGGTCGGTCCCGCGGTCTCATGGGCGGTTTTCGTCGCGGCGATCTTGCTCGTCGCGTGGTTCGGAAAGATCGGCGCCGATGATTATTTCCGGCGAGTTTCGTGTCCTCTCGAATGGGTGCAAGCGTGGAGGACGGGCCACGAGCGAGTGCCGCCGACGCAGAGAGTCGCGGTTCCGGGCCGGCCCATAGCGATCGAGGAACACGGCGGCTATCGGTTTCGCAATATCGTGCCCCCGCAAATGGCCTATTATCTCGATCGGGCTTTGGCGACGCCCGGCCCGCGAACATCGACGAACACCACCGCACCCGCCGGCTCACGGTAGTCGAGTAAGGAACCCTGCGGTTTGAGCAAGCCGTCTCAAGCATCTCTCATGAGATATCCATCCTTCCGATGGTGCGTATGGATCGTCACCGTGGTTTACGCGATCGGCCTGACGCACGAAATCACCCGACCGTGGAACGGCATGCACGAGTGGAACGGCGCGTTGTATTCACTCTTTGCGAGAAATCTTTTGCGCTATCCTTGGGAGATTCATCACGGCATGCCGATCATCGCTGTCGGGGACGCGGCGCCTGCCGCCCACGAGCGATCGATTTATCCGAATCATCCCGCCGGGCTCGCGTGGCTCGTGGCGGGGGCGTTTCTTTTGTTGGGGGAGTCTGAATGGGCGGCTCGGTTGGCGCCGATCGTCGCTTCCCTGGGCAGCGTAGGGCTTTTGATGTTGCTGGTGCGGCGGCGCTGGGGCGTCGAGATCTCCATCATCACCGGTCTTGTCTACAGCGTTTGCCCGATGACGGTCTATTTTGGGCGGATGGTGAACCATGAACCCATCTGTCTGTTTCTTATGTTGGCGGCCGTGGCAGCGTGGGACAAGGTGATGGAGCCCGGGTCAAAGTCCGGCGCGCGGGGTCGGGCGATCGCAGTTTGGATCATCGCGATTGCCCTATGCGTCTGGGTCGATTGGGCCGGTGCATTGTTCGGGGGCTTATTCGCGGTTTACGTTGTCTGGTTGACGGTCCGTCGACGAGTCCCTGTCACCGTCTGCGTCCTCTGCCTGGCCGGCATTGTCATCTCGACTGCGGGGATGTTGCTCCACGTCGTGTGGGGTGGATTCGGAGGACGGGTGGGAGATTTGGCACAGGTTTTTTTCTCGCGATCGTCCCCGAAGCCGATCGATTGGCCGGAAACGACGTGGCGCTATGCCGCCGGAAATCTTACCTGGCCGGGATTGTTCCTCGGCACAGTCGGCTTACTCCTGGTCGTTCGAGATTATGTGGTTCGATTGAAGATGGGGCCGGCGCCGAGATTGCACGGTCTCGGAGTCCTGTTCGCGACGGGGGTTCTGTGGCTCGTCATATTTTGGCGGCAGTTTCAAATGCACAATTATTGGATGTTTTACTTGGGGCCGCTCTCCTCGTTGGGAATAGCGTGGGCGATCCTCTCCATTCGTGATGCTGTTGACAAGGCTGCGCGACAGCCCGCGCGCGTCGTACTATTCGTCTTGCTTGTCGTCGTAGCGGGATTCGGCTTCTACGGCGCAAGTGCGTACTATCGATATGAAACGCTTCCGCCGGGAAATATTCTGGCGTGGCGGGAGGTTCGCCGGATGACGTCGTCCGATCAACGTATCCTCGTTTTTCCTGAATCGACGCCGGTCGATCAATGGGGGGAGACCCGCGTTCGATACATCAACCCCCCCCACTTTCCATACTACGCCGATCGCCTTTTTGACTCTGAGGACGATTTGGACCGCGTGGTTGAACGAGCGGCCGATCACGCCGTGTATATTGTTGATCTGGCGCGAGTTGCGGGGAATATGTCGGGCCTAAAGACGCTGACTGGTCGATTCGCCTGTAAGCGCCTTGGCAGCTTGGCAATGTTCGATCTACGGACGCCTTTGGCGCCCCCGACTTCCGCCTTTAGCCGATAATGGGTCTGACGCTAAATCTTTTTTTGACAGGTACTAACGGCAAAAAGCCGCCAACACCCTCTTGAGCGGGCGGCCGCGCGGACTTCCTCCGGAATAGGCTTTGACTCGGCGTCTTGTCGGCTTATACTTGCCGGTCTTAATTGTGGGCTGGCGCAGGACCTAGGACCGTCGTCGGCCTTTAGTGGCGAAGGCTGCAAAGGTCGCCACGGACGCGCGTGGTGCTGCTGTAGCTCAGTTGGTAGAGCGCGTCCTTGGTAAGGACGAGGTCACGGGTTCAAGTCCCGTCAGCAGCTTTCCGGTTGACGGCAATTGCAGCCGTTGGGATGCTGCCCCGCGGCAAAACAGGTTTGCCAGAACCCGGTCGGGCGGCTCGCCGACGATCGATCATGCGGCGTGCAGGCTCGCGGTGTAGTTTTTCTGAGCCGTCGTTCAGACAAGTGACGGACCGACAACAAGGTTTTTCAGGCAGTCTTCGGAGGAATCGCTGGCATGGCCAAGGAGAAATTCGAACGAACCAAACCGCACGTGAACGTCGGCACCATCGGCCACGTGGACCATGGCAAGACGACGTTGACGGCGGCGATCACGGCGGTGCAGTCCAAGAAGGGCCTGGCTAAGTTCAAGTCCTACGACGAAGTGGGCAAGGCTTCGGAGAAGGACGGCCGGCGCGACCCGACGAAGATCTTGACCATCGCGACCAGTCACGTCGAATACGAGTCGGACAAGCGCCACTACGCTCACGTAGACTGTCCCGGCCACGCCGACTACGTGAAGAACATGATTACCGGCGCGGCCCAGATGGACGGTGCGATCCTGGTGGTCAGCGCCGCGGACGGCCCGATGCCCCAGACGCGCGAGCACGTGCTGCTTGCCCGCCAGGTCAACGTGCCGGCGATGGTCGTGTTCCTCAACAAGATCGACCTGTTGGACGACCCCGAATTGCTCGAATTGGTCGAGCTTGAGGTGCGCGAGCTGCTCAACAAGTACAAGTTTCCGGGCGACACGATCCCGATCATTCGCGGTCAATCGAACGCCGCTCTGAACAACCCGACCGATCCGAAGGCATCGGAGTGCATCACGAAGCTGATGGAGGCGTTGGACAACAACATTCCCGAACCGGTCCGCGAGGCGGATAAGCCCTTCCTCATGCCGGTCGAAGACGTGTTCAGCATTAAGGGCCGCGGCACGGTCGGCACCGGCCGCATCGAACGCGGCATCATCAAGGTCGGCGAAGAAGTCGAGATCATCGGTCTTCACAAAGAGACGCGAAAGACGATCGTCACCGGCGTCGAGATGTTCAACAAGACGCTGGACGAGGGCCGCGCGGGCGACAACGTCGGCCTCCTGCTCCGCGGCGTTGAAAAAGAGGAACTGGAACGCGGCCAGGTATTGGCCAAGACCGGTTCGATCACACCGCACACGAAGTTCGAGGCCGAGGTGTACGTCTTGACCAAGGAGGAAGGCGGTCGCCATACGCCGTTCTTCACCAACTATCGTCCGCAGTTTTATCTGCGCACGACCGACGTGACCGGCAGTTTGAAGCTGCTGGGCGGCGCGGAGATGTGCATGCCGGGCGACAACGTGACGCTCGAGGTCGAGTTGATCTCCCCGGTGGCGCTGGAGGAAGGCGTTCGATTTGCCGTCCGCGAGGGCGGTCGAACGGTCGGTTCCGGCGTCGTGACCAAGGTTCTTGCGTAAGGACAGCAGCGGTCCCACGGGGCGGCTTGAGAGAGATACGGCTTTAGAGCGCGGCGGCGGAGTCGAACATGGCCAAGGCAAGTAAGAGAGAATGGGTTTGGCTCGAATGCTCCGAGTCCGGCGACCTGAACTATCGGACGGAGATCAACGTCCAACAGGGCGTTCCCGAGAAGCTCAAGGCCGGCCTGAAGAAATACAGCCCGCGGCTGCGCCGTCACACGCTCCATAAGATCAAGAGGAAGTGATGAAGAGTGGTCAGTGGCTTGTGGCCAGTGACCGATCAGTGTCGTCTCCGGCCGCTGAACGATGACCACTCGCCACTGCCCCCTGCTTAGGAGCGTAGCTCAATTGGTAGAGCACCGGTTTCCAAAACCGGCGGTTGGGGGTTCGAGCCCCTCCGCTCCTGTGTTTTGTTAGACCAAGAGGATAGTAGGTCCGGTTCGATTTTCACGATGCTAAGGATTTATGGCCAAGCGCAAGGACACTGGTTCTCAAGGGGTCGAGTCGTACGCCTCCGGTGCGGCCCTCGCCGACAAGGAGTCTGAAATGGCCGATGCGGCCTTTAATCCGAGTCGGGGGGACGACATGGGGGAGAAGCGCGCCTTGCCTTCGAGAGGGTCTGAGCCTCCGACTCGGGGTCCCGCC
>CAYMXF010000075.1:0-3329 GCA_964393935.1 uncultured Planctomycetaceae bacterium | reverse complement strand
TACGTCTTCGTGGAGATGGCGACGGAAGAGGACGGACGGATTCCCGAGGACGTCTGGTTCATGGTCCGCGAGACGATGAGCGTCGGCGATTTCATCGGCTCCGACGGCAAGCCGACGCCGATGAAGCCCCACGACGTGGAGAAGATGCTGGCCGTCGTCGAGAAGTCCGCCGAGCAGCCGACGCTGGCGGGCATGGCGGGCATGAAGAAGGGCGACGCGATCAAGGTCAAGGAAGGCCCGTTCGAGAATTTCGAAGGCGAGATCGACGAGGTCTTCCCGGACAAGGGTCAGGTGCGCGTCATCGTGACCATCTTCGGCCGGGCGACGCCGATCGATTTGGAATACTGGCAGATCGAGCTGGCATAAGTTTTGTGGCACCGGCTCTTAGCCGGCGCAGTGCGATCTAGGCAGACAGCCTTTGCCAAAAGGGATGAAATGCACAGGCTAAGAGCCTGTGCCACAAATGCAGAGGGCAGACTCCGAGAGGTAAGGCAACGTGGCGAAGAAGAAAAAAACTCCAAAGGCGACGTTCAAAGTGCAAGGTGCCGGCGGTCAGGCGACGCCGGCCCCGCCGATCGGTCCGGCGTGCGGACAATACGGCGTGAACCCCGGCCAGTTCGTGCAGCAGTTCAACGAGCGGACGAAGCACCTGAACGGCATGCCGGTGACGGCGGTTGTGAATGTCTACGCCGACCGCACGTTTGACTTCGTCGTGAAGAGTCCGCCGGCGTCGGTGCTCCTCAAGGACGCGGCCAAGATCGCCAAAGGCTCGGGCAGTCCGCTCAAGGAAAAGGTCGGCAAGGTGACGCAGAAGCAGCTCGAGGACATCGCCAAGACGAAGATGCCTGACTTGAACTGCTTCGACATCGAGGCAGCCAAGCGGATCGTCGCGGGAACGGCGCGGAATATGGGGATTGAGATCGAGGGGTAATCTTCCTTTCTTGCCGTAGCGCTGAGTACAACGTGTGTGATGAGCCAACTCGTTGGGCCAGCATTCGACCGAAAAGATTACGCAGGGTTTTGGCGTCGAAACATTGCGCTTTTCGTCGATTTTTTGATCTTCGTGACTGTTTACGTTTGCGTCTCCGAATTCTGGTATGACCTCGTACCGGAATCGTGGTGGACGGTGGACGTCGCTGTCAATGTAGAGTTCGGGCTGTTTCTTTTTGTACTCGCGTACTGTTTCTTGTTTCGATTGACTCGGGGAGGCACGTTGGGCTACCGCGTCGTCGGGATTCGGTACGCGCACATGTTGGGGGATCGGCCTGGCGCGACGGGGCTATTGTATCGCGCGGCGATCACGGTGTTCATGATCTGGGGGCTGTTTATCGTCGATCACTTTTGGATCCTCTTCGATGAGCGTAAGCAGACTTGGCACGACAAAGTTAGCGGTTTTTATGTTGTAAAGCGCAAGGCCGAGCCGATCGGGACTCAGCAGATCGTTCAGCGAATCGTGAACTTCATGATGTTGTCGTTCGTCGTGCGGGAACCCCTCACCCCTGAACGGCCAATGGATTCGCCGCCACGTGATCGGGCTTTGGATAGAGAACACCTTTAAGTGTGTTGGAGGGTTTACATGTCTATTTGTCTTGCCGAGGACTCGCACGCCATCCGCCGCTGCCATCCCGTCATGGTTCAGCTTCGGCCGCATTTGGCGGCAGACGAGTTCGTCGCGCAGGTCGTTCGTCAGCGGGCCGAAGGGTATGAACTGGCGTACCTCGAAACCGAGGGCCACGTCCGCGCGGCTGCGGGCTTTCGTATCGTCGAGATGCTGATGCACGGGCGGCACTTGTACGTGGACGATTTGGTGACGGATTCGGCGCAGCGATCGAAGGGCCACGGCGAGGCGCTGATGGATTGGCTCGTCGAACGGGCCAAGGCGGCGGGTTGCCGCAGCGTTCAGCTTGACTCGGGCGTGCAACGATTCGACGCCCATCGCTTCTACTTCCGCGAGGGCATGCACATTTCGAGTTATCACTTCGCGCTCAAGCTCGACGATTAAAATCGCTGCGGTCTGAGGGGCTTGCGTCGATTCGCCTTGCCGCAATTAAACCGAACCGTTATTATCTTATGAGCATTTTGTCGAGAGATAGGAGAGCTTGCTCATGAAAGGCGTTCGCTACTTGGTGGACGACGCGGGGCAGAAGACCGCCGTCGTCATTGATCTGAAACGACACCGCGAACTCTGGGAAGACCTGTGCGATCAGCTTCTGGCGCGCCGGCGCGCGAAGGAGCCGCGCGAATCCCTGGAACAGGTTCGGGAGCGGCTGCGCCGTCGGGGCAAGCTGAGCCGGCATGGCTGATTACACGATCACGTTCGCGCGCTCGGCGCGAAAGGAACTGGAGCGGCTCGACCGATCCATCGTGGCCCGCATCCTGACGCGAGTCGAGGCGCTGGCTCACGCGCCCCGTCCCAGTGGCTGCAAGAAGCTGCGCGGCAGCGCGGAACTCTGGCGAATTCGAATCGGCGATTATTGCGTCGTGTACTCCATCAACGACGCACGGCGAGTGGTGGACATCATCGCGGTCCGCCATCGACGCGACGCCTACCGTTAGCTATTCACGTTACATTGGTGCCGCTGGTTCCCGTGCGATCGCGGGCCCAGATCCACGCGGCTCGGATGGCATCACCCATCTGCAAAAACCTGCGCCTATCTGTGGATCGTTTTGGCCTACCGCGCCGCGCTGGCGGTGTGCTTCTCGTAGAGCGCCTCGAACTTCGTGAGCAGTTCGTCGAAGAGCTGCATCGTGTCCTCGATCGGCTTGGGCGTGGTCATATCGACGCCGGCCAGTTGGAGCGTTTCCAGCGGATAGCGACTGCTGCCCGAGGAGAGGAACTTCATCAGCCCCTCGACGGCTGTTGGGTCCTTGGCGAGGACGCGGCGGCCGATGTTGGTCGCGGCGCAGTGGCTCGTCGCGTAGGTGTAGACGTAGTAATTGCTGTAGAAGTGGGGGATGCGCAGGCCCTCGGCGGCGCCGCAGTCATCATAGGTGGACTGCGGGCCGTAGTATTTCTTCGCTAAGTTTTGGTATTCCTTACAGAGGACCTCGCCGGTGAGCGGCTGGCCCGCCTCGGCCAGCTCGTGGAATCGCATCTCAAATTCGGCGAACATCGTCTGGCGGAAGACCGTCGTGCGGATGCCGTCGATCTGTTGCTGGAGGATCAAGAGCCGCTCGGTGTCGCTCTTGGCATTTTCGAGCAGGTAGTTTGCCAGGATCACTTCGTTGGCCGTGGAAGCGACTTCGGCGCAGAAGGTCGCGTAATCGCCGTAGATTAGCGGTTGGTGCTTGACGGTGTACCAGGAGTGCATCGCGTGACCCATCTCGTG
>CAYMXF010000074.1:0-12752 GCA_964393935.1 uncultured Planctomycetaceae bacterium | reverse complement strand
GAATCCGATATTCTAGGATATGGGTACGAACCAGCATGTATCGACGCTGATATTCGGCGTTCTCTGTGGCGTCGGCTTTCTTTCGTCGTGCCGTGACGAGAAGCCCAGTCGGCCCGAGTCGACGGCATCGTACGACGCGAAGGAAGATCGAACAACGTCGCCGGTCTCCGCGGCGTCGCCTCTCGAAGCGGCGCGCCTGCTTCATGCGCTACACGAACAGCGAGAGTACGGAAAGATTGCCCAACTGATCGTGGATGAGCGGCGAGCCTCGACACTTCGTGTCTTGATCGCGCTGGACGAAGCGATTGCGGCGAACGCCGATCTGCGCCGTACCGCCGAGACCGCCTACTCCGGCCCGCAATCAGAGTATTGGGACTTGGCGTCGATGGAAAACAACCTCGGCATCTTCTCCAAGAAAGTGTCGTTCATCAACGTCGCCTATCGCGGTGACGAGGCCGTCGTGACGTTTCAACAAGGCGATTTCGTGCCGCTCGTTCACGAGGACTTTGTGCAGCAGGACGGTCTGTGGCGCTTACGGCCGGACCACACGCCCGAGCAATTGCCGGCATCGCTCAACGAACTCGCTCGGGTGATCCGTGAGGTGGAAGGCGAAGTCGCCAAAGGGGCGTCGCTCAATGCCTATGTGGACTCCTTCGTCTACCGCGTCGTGCCTCAGATGCGCCGCGTCGCCACGGCCGGCGATACCAAGAGCCCGGCGATGACCGCGCGCACGACTGACGTGGAATAATCGCGCCCCAACACTTCGGTCAGGCCTGACAATGATCCCGGATGTACGGCGGGCCTTCCGCTTGCCGCCGTCGTGTTCGGGCGGCGGCCTGCGCGTTCATCATCCGGGTTCGAACGGCCTCGGCAATCTCCTCCAACGGCCATTCTCGCACCTGTTGGGCCGTAATGGGTTCGGCATAGGTCATCGATATCACCCGGGGGCTCGGCAGCACTTGCGTCCGCGGCCACGCTTCAAACGCACCGTCCACCACCGCCGGCACGATGGCCGCATCCGCCCGCTTGGCGAGCGCCAGGCTGTTGACGTTGATCTCGCCGATCGATCCGTCGCGCGTCCGCGTCGCTTCCGGAAAGATCACAACGAGTTTGCCGTCTTTGAGCCGGCGAAGGATCTCCTTGACCGCACCGACGTCGGAGACGCCGCGCTTCACCGGGAAGGCGTTCACCGACTCGATCAGCCGCTTAAAAAACGGATTACGAAACAGCGTGTCGCGGGCCATGAAATGGCCTTCGCGCGGCAGGGCCACTCCCACCGAGACGGGATCGAAAAAGCTCTGGTGATTGCAGGCCAGCAGCACGCCGCCGGCGGTCGGGACATTGCGAAGCCCGAAGACGCGTCCGCGAAAATACAGCACGAACGCCACTCGCGACCAGAAACGCATGAAACGGTAATACAGCCGCATGCTCTGCCAGGGCCGCCGCGAGCGGCTATTTGCCGAGGTTCCTGCGGCGGACTTCCTCAAGAAGGCGTTCGACGACCTCGTGAATGGTCATGTGCGTCGTATCGATGTGGATCGCCGTCGCGGGTTCGAGCAGCGGCGCCCACTGATGCTGGTCGTTGCCGTCGCGCTCGCGCAGGTTCTCCATGATCATCTCGTAGGAAGCCTCTTCGCCGTCGGCGATCAGTTCCTGATAGCGGCGCATGGACCGCTTCTCCAGACCGGCGTCCAGGAAGAATTTGAGATCGGCGTTCGGGAAGACCACGCTACCCTGGTCCCGGCCTTCCGAGACGAGCGAGCCGAGCCGCACACCGATCGCCCGCTGCTTCTCGACGAGCATCTCGCGGATACGCGGGATTCGGGCGACGAAACTGGTCGCCTGGTTGACGGCCATCGAACGCACCGCCTCGCTGACATCCTGCCCGTTGATAAAGACGCGCGTATGCGTCGGGCCGCAATCGACGTGGATCTCCGACTGCCGCGCGACCTCGACGAGCGCGTGGTCGTCCTTCAGGCGGACGCCCTGCTGCAAGGCCGAGAAGGCGATCGCGCGGTACATCGCGCCCGTGTCGAGATAGGCGATGGCGAGCTTGGCCGCGAGCTTCCGTGCGGCCGTGCTCTTCCCGGAGCCGGCGGGGCCGTCGATCGTGATGACCATGATTGTCCTCGCGTGTCCGTACTTGAGAATCGTCGATTCCACGGGATTCTAAACCACGTTTTTCGTGGCGTCAAAACCTCCTTTGCCAACGGCCGGCGGATCAGTACAATCCTAAACGGCCGGCGGATGGATTCGCCGCACCGCGAGCCGCTTTTTTTTGGAGGATCGGGATGTCACGAGGACACCGACTTTCATTCCTACTGGCCGCCATCGCGGTCATTTCCTTCGTCGCCGTGGGAAGTTGCCGCGAAAAACCCGGCACGCCCGCCCCCGGTTCACAGCCTTCCTCTCCCGGCGGATCGGCTCCGCTCCTCCCCGCCACCCCGGCTGGTGCGACAAAGTCACAAACCACTTCCACCGACGGCGTCGATGCCCAAGATGCCCCGAATTCGCCCAAATGCCTGCCCAAGAGCCAGGCCGCCGCGGGTTGGGTCAAGCGCGAGCCCGTGCGGGTCTATCCCGCGAAGAATCTGGCCGGAGCAATGTCCAAAGAAGAGGCGACGCGCTTCGGCTTCTTCAAAATTCGCTCGGCGGCCAAATGTGCCTACGAAATCCGCCATGGCGACGATAACTCCCGGCTCGTCCGCGTGCTCGTGATCGATACGGAATCGGCGGACGACGCCTACGGGCTGCTTACGGTCCAGGTCCCCGCGACGGAGACCTTCAAGATCGGCGGGGAAACCCGCGTCGATCGCCGCGACGGGCTTCATTTGCATTGTTGGCAAGGGCGATCATACCTCCGCGTCGACGTCGCCGAGGCGACCCCCGAAGCGACCGAGCAGGTGATTCGCCTCTTGCTCAACATCTCCGGGCGGATCGGCCGGGAAGATCGGCCTGCGCTCGTCGAGGCCGCGCCGTCGGATTCGGCGGGCTTGCAGCGAAAGTGGCTCGTTCGGCATCTGGGTGGCCTGCCGCCCAAGACCTTCGATCTCGCCTTTCCTCTCGACGTGCTCAAGACCAGCGGCCTGCTCGGGCTGGATAAGACCACGCTGATGTGCGTCGCGCAATATGAGGTGCCGCAAGGGGCGCGCTCGAACGTCGTCTGGGTCGTCCGCTATCACACCACCAAAGCGGCCTACGACGCCCACGCGCGATACACGCGCTTCCTGGCGGATCGCAAGGATCCCGCCGCGCAATCGACCAACCTTCTCCCGCCCCACGGTCAGTTTCTGATCGGCACGTGGACGGCCGAGGAGGAATCGATGCAGTACGTGATGCCGCGGATCGCCAAGCTCCTGCCGTCATAATTCGAATACTGTTTCGATCTCGCACGAGTATTGCAGCGCAAGAAAAAGCCCCAGGCATTTGAGGAGCCTGGGGCTTTTTTGTTTACGTTCATCGTCGCGGCGGCCGCGAGTAACGGCCGCCGCACGAGACGGGTTACTAATGGATATCCAACTCCATCACCACGGGGATATGGTCCGCCGCCATGTGCAACGAATCGGCGATAATCGATCCTTCTGGAATCGTCGGCGCGTCGTTGATGTCGTTGTTGAAGTGCAACGCATCGTTGCCGAACGCCTTATAGGTCCCCACGTGATACGACAGGCCGACCACATCCTGCAACTTGGCGTTGATCAGGACGAAGTCGAACCGGTCATCCATGCCACCGCCGATCGCCCCCGGAGGAGTAGGCGACGCCGGCGTGTTGTTGTTGGCATACGGCGACTGCGTATGGACGGCCGCGAACGACCCGGTGGCATGCCAGATTCCCAGCGTGTTGATCGGATCGACCATCTGGCCGTCGACGTCTCCGGCGACCGTCAGCGTGCTCCACGCCGGCTCGTCTCCGGGGGGGCTGTTGGAGCTATAGAGGTTCAAGTCGCCGGCGACAATGACCTGAGCGCCGTTCCGCGTATCCGCATCGGTGCGAATCAGGCCCGCCGCCGTGTCACGCGTGGTGGGGTTGGCCGGATCATCGGTGGCCGTGCCGGCCTTGAGGTGGGTGTTATAGACGTAGAAGTCGTTCGCCGGGTTGCCGCCCACCACGCCGAGCTTCCTCCACGGCGTTGGGCGAGGAGTCGTGGCCACCGACCCAAAATCGACATCGACGACGGGTACGGCTGCGTAGGTAATCTTCGCCGTGCGATAGAACAACGCCTCGTCCCCGCTGGTATAGGATGCCAAGGCGTAGCCGCCGGGGCTGGGGCCGTCCGCGGCGTTCAGGACGTTATTGAGGAAGTCGGTTGCGCCGCCGCCGCTGAGTTCCTGAGCGGCCAGCACATCCGGCCTGATCGCGTTCAAAACCCGCTTGAAAGCAGCCTTGCGTGCCGCCGAGGCCCCGCCGTTGTACTGCAATAGATTGTACGAAACGACGCGAACCCCCGTCGCGAAATCGCCCGAACAACTCTGACTCTGGAGAACCAGGTCCACGAACGGAGCCGTGTCCGTGTAGTTGACGACGCCGTCCTGATTGATGTCCGCGCACGCATCGATCGCGATCTGGCCAAGGATCATCTTGGCGAAATTGGAAACGTCCTTGCCGTTGACCTTGCCGTCCGCGTTTCGGTCGGCCGGGCAGGCGCACGGACAGACGTTCGGGTTCGCCGCGCCGGGCGTGTCGTTGCCGAAGTTGGCACTGGTTTCCTCCGTGCCGGGCACCCAGGCGTCCGACGGCGGGCATCGCAAAACGTGGAAGGGCGATACGCTGCCCGCCGGGCCGACCGTCGTCGCGCTGTAGTAGTATTCATCAACCCCGGCGACGGGGCTGGCGGTCTTGACGACCGCGACGCTGTCCAGGATGCGATCCCACGGCGTGCTGTCGAGGACGCCGTCGTCCGGCGTATCGAGGTCGTCGCCGTTCGCGCCGGTGAAGTTCTCGACGATCATGTGCGTCATGTTGTCGTCGTTCTCAAAATTAATCGTGGTAGTGGTCAAGTCCGGTGTGCCGCCCAGTGAGTAGGTGGATTTGGCCGCAAGGATAACTCCGTCGGCGGGAATTTTCTCTCCGGTCAACGGTGTAACCGATTCGATCACGCCGCCGTTACCCGACGGATTGTCGCCGATGACGATGTAGGTCAGCGTACTGAGCGGCGTCGTCGGGGTGCCTCGAAGCTCGAAATACTCGTCGAAGTCCGTGCTGGGCTGATCCATGCGAATCTCGTTGATCCGCACGAGATCGACCGTCAGACAAGCCGGCGGCGGAGTGCACGTCGCCTGGCCGCTGAAGAAGTTGCCGCCCAATCCGTTGCAGAGGTTCTCGTCCAGATCGGCGCGGCAGGTGCCGCCCCCCACGCAGCAGGCCGCCGTCGGACCGCAGATCGCCGTCCCGATATCCGCGATCTTTCGCGGCAATAATCGATAGTTGCTGTCGAACGGCGTGGCGACGTCGCTCTGCGAAAAGATACCCATGAGGCTGCACGGCCCGGTGGGGATGGTGGCGCCGACCAGATCGAGCGCAGGCGACGCCGTGACGATGCGAACGGTCACATCGCCCGTCCCGTCGGTCACGGTGTAATTCGTGCTGGCCGCAAAAGTCGTATCCGGCGGGTCCACGAACGTCACGCAGTTCAGCTTGACGAGTTCGCTCTCGCGGTCCTCCGCCGTGGGGTTTTCGTCCTGGAAGTCCGCGCCGGGGATGACTATGGGCGCGACCGGCTGGTTGTCGCCGTAGTTGTGAACTAGGGCCAAGGCCCTGACATTGCTATTCGCTAGTTCCAGCACGCCGTTGAACATCTGGAGCGTGCCTTGGATGTCGATCTTGTCGCCTTCCGCGATGCCGCCGAATTGAGCATTGAGCAGGTCCGTCGTTCCGAAAACAAGGAGGCCGCTCTGCCCATCGGTCCCGCTGAGGTCCTGAATCTCGAAGTTCGCGCTGCCGGAAGAAATCAAGTTGGTCTTGGACGACAACCGGACGGGGCCGATCCGGGCGCCGACCGGCGTCCCGGTGAACAGGGCCCGGGCCCCCGCAATGGTCACGGTCGGGGTGCAATCGATGGCGCCGACGTCGGGCGGACACTTACTCCCATCTCCCTGGAAGGTGCCTTTATAAATTCCGCCTGGGTTGGTGCAGGTTTCCTGGTCGGTAATGACGCAGGACCATGTGGTGCACCACGGGTCCGTACCCAAGGTAGAGCAATAGCAACAAGCGCCTTGGCAGGCGGCGTTACCGGTGCCACATGCGACGTCGCGCCCTTTCCAACTACCCTCGATCGCCTCCACGCAGACCTGTCGGGTTTCTATCGTGCAGTCCGTCCCCGAGCAGCAAGCGCCCGTGGAAAAAGCATTAACCTGGCCCGGCGTGTCGTTCGAGGTCAAAGGATCAAACTCGTCGAGATACTGCCATGCGTCGAATCCCGTCGCTCCGTCGGGATAACGGAAAACATGCGCGGGGACAAAGATACCGTCCGGGCCGATCTCATCGAGCCCAAAGGTCAAGGCGTAGGGGCATTCGGTCGTGGTCGGCGGAATATTGGTATCTTTGACCAGCGCGATCTTGTCGATCACTGCCGCCCAGGGCGTCACATCGAGGGCGCAGTCGTCCGGCGTATCGAGGTCTTGGCCGTTCGTGCCGTAAAAACCGCTCACCAGAAGGTGGGTGACGTTATCGCCGTTTTCGAAATTGAAGGGAGCGACGAGATTAGGCACGGCGTTGAGCATCGGGACCCCGGCGTGATCGAATATGACCGGTTGCGTGGCGACCAGGAAATGGCCGCCCGCGGCAACCGTGAATCCCGATAGGTCGGTCACGCTCTCGACAAAGCCGGAGTTGGCGGGTTGCGTCGTCTCATTGTTGTCGCCGATCACGATGTAACTTAAGCCGCTCAAGCTCCTGGAGCTTCCACTGGTGTTCATGATTTCGAAGTATTCATCATCGTCCACCCCGAGTTGATCCGATCGAATCTCGTTGATGAGAATCCCGCTGTAAATCGGCGGACAGGCCCCGGTGCAGGAGACGCCTTCGCCCATGAAGATCTTGCCGGCGGCCAGGCAGGCACTGCGGAGGGTCTGCTCGCAAGAGCTGCCGGTGCAGCAGGCCCCGGTCCCGGTTTGGCAGGGATTGGTCGGCGAACAGGGAGCGCCGGGGCCCTGGAACGTGCCGCCCGCGCTCGCGCAATCCGCCGAGGTCAACTGTTGGCATTGACCGCCCAGCGTGCAGCAAGCACCGGTCAGCACGTGGGTCGAGTCGTCGAAGAACTGAACGTTGTCGATGCGGTTGTTGCCGGACTGGGTGGTCGCGCCGTCGAAGGTGATCTTGATGCGTACGTCGGCGTTGTTGTTCAATGCGGGGACGGTGGAAAAGTCGAATTGTTCCAATATTGACGTGGAACTATTTGTGGGGATGCTGAACGTCGTCAGCGTGGTATAAGACCCGCCGCCATTCGACGAGTACGAGACCGTGTCAGCGCTCGGCGGAATGTCGGTGGGATCGGCGAAGCCTGTTGCGCTTCGTCTGATGGCAAAGGTCATCGCCAGATCGGACTTGCCGAGCGTGCTGATCGAAAAGACGATCGATTTACCATTGTTAACCGGGGGCGGAGTAACGGTACCGCCCGTTAGGGCCATATCGTTGCCTGCCGGGTCAGGGGAGATCGCATTAACGGTCGTGCCTGCGAAGGTGACGACGGAGTTCGTCTCGAACTCCGATATGTCGATCGTGCCCGCGCCTGCGTTCGGGACGAGCTGACCAGGATCAATGGGTAACCCCGACGTCGTCGCGGGGGTGTTGAAGTTCCAATACGCGATCAGCGTCGCTCGCGCCGGGGCGGCGATCGCCGTCAGAGCGAGCGTAGCCGAAAGGGCGATCCAAACTTTGTTCAATTTCGCCGTCTTCATTACATCTCTCCTACTAGCCAAGCCCGTGATCCGGGCTGCTGAGCCAATACGTTGATCGCCGCGATCACTCCATGACCGCGGCCCTGAAACGATAAGCGTCTTGTGTGAACACTATTTGAGCGTCGTGTGCGCATCGCGCTAAACTTCCGCGGCGGGCGATTGCTGTCCGTCGGGGCTACGGCGATGCCTTCTTCTTCTCCATCGAGAGCGCACTGCTCAATTTGGGCCATCCCCGGGCCCGCCATCGAGGGGTGGGTGAGTTCTTGCTCCACTGCCTATTCTACCCGCTTGGTCGTCCAGAATGAAGCCCTGCTGAAGACTTTTCGGACGCGACATTACGCCGGCCTAGCACAAAGAGTTGTGCGTGGAGACACATTCCGGCTTCAAAACTCGGCTTGTTCGAGGCCATCCGAGTCAATAGCATCCCCCAAAAAGCCGGTTCGCAGAACGAAGAAGATGTCATTCATCGCCTGACGCGGCGGTACGGGGGGATTGTGACACCCCAGCGGGTGGCGCTTCGGAGGCGGCAATCCCGGCGCGCCGGGACCACAGGGCGTCGGGAATCCGCCAACCATCATCCCTTACGCGCGACCCCTTAGACCGCGGACTGGAACACGATAGCAACGACGACCTGGAACGACTGTACGGTTCATCCATGAACATCCTGCGGCACACTTCTGGGGTGCCACAGGAGTAGTTTGAGCCTACCGGGATAGGCTCTAATGGATATCCAACTCCATCACCACGGGGATATGGTCCGCCGCCATGTGCAACGAATCGGCGATAATCGATCCTTCTGGAATCGTCGGCGCGTCGTTGATGTCGTTGTTGAAGTGCAACGCATCGTTGCCGAACGCCTTATAGGTCCCCACGTGATACGACAGGCCGACCACATCCTGCAACTTGGCGTTGATCAGGACGAAGTCGAACCGGTCATCCATGCCACCGCCGATCGCCCCCGGAGGAGTAGGCGACGCCGGCGTGTTGTTGTTGGCATACGGCGACTGCGTATGGACGGCCGCGAACGACCCGGTGGCATGCCAGATTCCCAGCGTGTTGATCGGATCGACCATCTGGCCGTCGACGTCTCCGGCGACCGTCAGCGTGCTCCACGCCGGCTCGTCTCCGGGGGGGCTGTTGGAGCTATAGAGGTTCAAGTCGCCGGCGACAATGACCTGAGCGCCGTTCCGCGTATCCGCATCGGTGCGAATCAGGCCCGCCGCCGTGTCACGCGTGGTGGGGTTGGCCGGATCATCGGTGGCCGTGCCGGCCTTGAGGTGGGTGTTATAGACGTAGAAGTCGTTCGCCGGGTTGCCGCCCACCACGCCGAGCTTCCTCCACGGCGTTGGGCGAGGAGTCGTGGCCACCGACCCAAAATCGACATCGACGACGGGTACGGCTGCGTAGGTAATCTTCGCCGTGCGATAGAACAACGCCTCGTCCCCGCTGGTATAGGATGCCAAGGCGTAGCCGCCGGGGCTGGGGCCGTCCGCGGCGTTCAGGACGTTATTGAGGAAGTCGGTTGCGCCGCCGCCGCTGAGTTCCTGAGCGGCCAGCACATCCGGCCTGATCGCGTTCAAAACCCGCTTGAAAGCAGCCTTGCGTGCCGCCGAGGCCCCGCCGTTGTACTGCAATAGATTGTACGAAACGACGCGAACCCCCGTCGCGAAATCGCCCGAACAACTCTGACTCTGGAGAACCAGGTCCACGAACGGAGCCGTGTCCGTGTAGTTGACGACGCCGTCCTGATTGATGTCCGCGCACGCATCGATCGCGATCTGGCCAAGGATCATCTTGGCGAAATTGGAAACGTCCTTGCCGTTGACCTTGCCGTCCGCGTTTCGGTCGGCCGGGCAGGCGCACGGACAGACGTTCGGGTTCGCCGCGCCGGGCGTGTCGTTGCCGAAGTTGGCACTGGTTTCCTCCGTGCCGGTCACCCAGGCGTCCGACGGCGGGCACCGCAGAACGTGGCTGGGACTCGTGGTTCCGGCCGGCCCGACGATGTTCGTACTGTAGTAATACTCGTTGCCGTCCACGCTTGGATTGGGGTTGAGCTTTTTGACGATCGCCACGCTATCGACGATCCGCAGCCACGGCATCGTGTTGAGCACGCCGTCGTCCGGCGTGTCAAGATCTTGTCCGTTCGTGCCGGTGAAGTTCTCGACGATCATGTGCGTCGTGTTGTCGCCGTCCTCGAAGTTGAGGAAGTTGCTCTGGTCGTCCGGAGACCCGCCCAGCGTATAGGTGTTGCTCGTCGCCAGGAAGTACCCGTCCGCCGGGATCTTCTTACCCGTCAGGGATCGAACGGATTCGATGAAGCCGCTGCCGCCCGATGGGCCGTCGCCAATGACGATATACGTCAGCGAGCCGAGTGGGGTCGTCGGCGTGCCTCTCAACTCGAAATACTCGTCGAAGTCCGTGCCGGGCTGTTCGACCCGAATCTCGTTGATCCGCACGTCGTTGACCGTCAGGCACGGCGGAGTCGGAGGACACGTAGCTTGCCCTGCAAGGTAGTTACCGCCGAAGCCTTCGCAAAGTGATTGCGTTAAATCGGCGCGGCAGGCTGCGCCGGCAAGACAGCACGCCGCCTTCGGACCGCAGTTCATCGGGCTCGTATTGATATCCGCGAGCGTCCGCGGCAGGAGCTGATAGCCGCCGTTGCGCGGGTCGGAGGTGTCGAACTGGCTGAAGATGCCGGTGATGGAGCAGATCCCCGTCGGGACCGGTGTTCCGACCAGATCTTGCGACGTCGTCGCGACGCGGACGAGGACGTTATTCGTTCCGGCATTGACGGTGTAGTTCGTCGCTCCCGCGAAGTTTCCGGTGGGGTTCACGAAGATGACGCATTCCAGCGTCACGATCTCGTTTTCGCGGTTTTCCGCGATGGGATTGGCGTCCTGGAAATCCGAGCCGGGGACGACGATCGCCGGAGGCACCGCCGGCGCCACGCCGTAGTTGTGCACGAGGGCAAGAGGCCGGAGGTTGTTATTGAGTAGTTCGACGATGCCGTTAAAGATAGTAAACGTGCCTTGGACATCGATCAAGTCGCCTTCCGCGACGCCGCCGAATAGAGCAGTGATCAAGCTATCTCCGCCGAAGATCGTGATGGCGGTCTGGCCGTCCGCCCCGCTCGTGTCCTGAATCTGGAAGCTCATAACTCCGGCACCCACCAGGTCGGTCTTGGAGGAGAGCCGGACGTTGCAGATACGAACGCCGATGGGGACGGGCGGGTTCGTCGAATAGTACCGGTCACGGGCCTCTGTGATCGTCAGGCATTCGGTGCAGTCAATCGAGCCTACGCCCGTACAGGAGGCGTACTGACCGCCCTGGAAAACACCTTTATAAAGACCGCCGGGATTGGTGCAGGTCTCCTGGTCTGTAACGACGCAGGACCAAGTCTCACACCAGGGGTCGGTGTCGGAGCAATAGCAACAAGCGCCTTGGCAGGCGACGTTACCGACGCCGCACGCGACGTCGCGACCTTTCCATGAGCCCGCAATCGCCTCCACGCAGACCTGCCGGGTTTCTATCGTGCAGCCCGTGCCGGAGCAGCAAGCGCCCGTGGAATAGACGTTAACCTGGCCCGGCGTGTCGCTCGAGGTCAAAGGATCAAACTCGTTTAGATACTGCCATACGTTGAATCCCGTCGCTCCGTCGGGAATACGGAAAATATGCGAGGGGGTAAAAACCCCGTCGGGGCCGATCTCATCGAGCCCAAAGGTGGTCGCGTAGGGGCATTCGGTCGTCGTCGGCGGAATATTGGTATCTTTGACCATCGCGATCTTGTCGATCACGGCCGCCCAGGGCTGCGGGATGTCGAGCACGCAGTTGTCCGGCGTGTCGAGGTCTTGCCCATTGGTGCCGTAAAACCCGCTGACCAGGAGGTGCGTTATGTTGTCATTGGCAGCGCCGCTGTCGCTGTTGGGTTCAAAGTTGAAACTCGCGACGAGATTGGGCACGGCATTAAGGACCGGCACCTCAACGTGATCGAAAATGACCGGTCGCCTGGCGACGAGGAAGTGGCCGCCGGGCGCGACCGAGAATCCGGAGAGTTCGGTGACGCTCTCGATGACGCCCGAGTTGTCGGGTTGGGGAGTGACCGTAGCGTCGCCGATCTCGAGGTAGGTCAGGCCATTGAGGGTCCGGGTACTGCCGCTGCCGTTATAGATCTCGAAGTATTCGTCGTCGTCGTCGCCGGTTTGATCAACTCGCACCTCATTGATGATGAGCCCGGAGTAATTCGGCGGACACGCACCGGTGCAAGAGATCCCCTCGCCGAGGAAGATCTTGCCGGCGGCGAGACAATTGCCGCGCAGTTCCTGCGTGCAAGTAGCGCCGTTGCAGCAGGCGCCGTTCACAGCGCCTTGGCAGGGATTGGTCGGCGAACAAGCAGAACCGGGGCCGTTGTACGTGCCGCCGGCGGTGTTGCAAGCCGCCAAGATGTACTGTTGACATTGACCCCCGGTGGGAAGGCAGCAAGCGCCGGTCAGCACATTGGTTGAGTCGTCGATGAACTGCACGTTGTCGATGCGGTTGTTGCCAAACTGGGCGGTCGCGCCGTCAAACGTGATCTTGATGCGTACGTCCGCGTTGTTGTTCAAAGCGGCGACGCTTGAAAAATCGAATTGTCTAAAAACATAACTGCCGACTTCGGTGATACTGAACGTTGTCAAGGTGGTGTAGGATCCGCCGCCGTTGGATGAATAGGAGACCGTATCTACGCTCGGGGGAACACCTGTGGAATCGGCGAAGCCTGTTGAGCTTCGTTTGATGGCGAAGGTCATCGCCAGATCGGACAAGCCGACCGTGCTGATCGAGAAGACGATTGATTTTCCATTGTTGACCGGCGTCGGATT
>CAYMXF010000073.1:4791-13240 GCA_964393935.1 uncultured Planctomycetaceae bacterium | reverse complement strand
TGCGCGGTGAGCTGGGCGATTGGTGGCGCGAGGCGCTGACCTCCAAGAGCTTTCGCGATCGCGGTTGCTTCGCACCGAAAGGCGTCGTCCGCGTCATCAAACGGTTCGAAAGTGGCGACGCATCCGCCGCGATGCCGATCTGGAGAATGGCGATCGTCGAACAATGGGCCCGTCAATTTTTGGACCAGTCGACCGCGACATGAAGGACGAACAGACAGGATCGATCGCCCCGCCGCCTTTGACATCGAAATGCGACCGTCGCCTCGATGCTTTCCGCTTCATCCTCATCGCCCTCGCGGTCGCGAGGTCGAACTGGCGCTCCCCCGCTCGCATTGACGCCCCCGCGTAGTTTCTTACGATGCCTCTCGGCGTCGTTTGTTTCGGCGTTTTGGCGTTTGACGTATGTCCTTTCAGCGTGCATCCCGGCTCGACCAACTTCCGCCCTATCTCTTCATCGAGATCGACCGTAAAAAGCGCGAGGCCCTTGCGGCCGGTAAGGACGTGATCGACTTCGGCGTGGGCGACCCCGACCGGCCGACGCCGAAGTTCATCATCGACCGCATGGCCAAGGCGATTTATGAGCCCAAGAACCACCGCTACGCCTTCGACACCGGCGTACCCGAGTTCACAGAGGTTGCCGCCGCCTGGATGCAAACGCGCTTCGGGGTCCGCGTCGATCCGAAGACCGAGGTGCTCGTCCTCATCGGCAGCAAGGAGGGGCTCGGCCATCTGCCGCTCGCGGTCATCAACCCCGGCGATGTCGGTCTCATCCCCACTCCCGGCTACCCCGTTTACAACGCCGCGACGATCTTCGCCGGCGGCGTTCCGCACTTCATGCCGCTCGCCGAGGAGCGCGGCTTCCTGCCGAACCTCGACGAGATTCCGACTGACGTGCTTGACCGCGCGGCCCTCATGTTCCTCAACTATCCGAACAATCCGACCGGGGCCGTCGCGTCGCCGGCGTTCTACGAAAAGTGCGTCCGCCTGGCGAAAAAGCACGACTTCCTTATCTGCTCGGATGCGCCGTACTGCGAGATGTACTTCGACGACGCCGATCGCCCGCACTCGATCCTCGAAATCGCCGGGGCAAAGGATTGCTGCATCGAGATGCACTCGCTGTCCAAGACCTTCAACATGACCGGCTGGCGGATCGCCTTCGCCGCGGGTCATGCCGACGTGCTCGCCGCGCTGGCCAAGGTCAAGGGCAACATGGACTCCAGCGCCTTCGGGGCCATCCAGCAGACCGCCGCCGACGCGCTGACCAACATCGATCGCCCCGAGGTCGCGGCGATCCGCGCGCTGTACAAGGAGCGGCGCGACGCGCTCGTGCCGTGCCTGAAGGCGGCGGGCTTCAAAGTCTCGCCGCCGCCCGCGACGTTCTACGTCTGGTCGCCCTGCCCGGCGGGTTACGATTCCATACGCTGCTCCGCGAAGCTCTTGGACGAGGCGGCCATCGTCGCCATCCCCGGCGTCGGCTTCGGCAAGGGCGGCGAAGGATATGTCCGCTTCGCGCTCACCGTCGAGCGCGAGCGGATCATCGAGGCGGGCCGTCGATTGGCGGGCCTGTCCTGGTGAGTCGTCATTGCAAACATCACGACGCGTACCTCGGCCTCGGTTCCAACCTGGGCCTGCGGGAAAAGAACATCGCCGCCGCGCTAAACGCCTTGCAGACGACCCGCGAGATCGAGGTCGTCAAGGTCTCAAGCCTCTACGAGACGAAGGCGGTCGGCGGGCCGGCCGATCAGCCCGACTACATCAACGCCGCCGCGCATCTGCGGACGACGATCTCCGCCGAGCGGCTGCTGGCGGTTTGTCAGAACATCGAGTCGTCGCTGGGCCGCCGCCGCGACGTGCCGTGGGGACCGCGGACGATCGACCTGGACATTCTCTGCTTTGACGATGAAATCCGTTCGACGCCGGACCTGACGATCCCCCACTCCCTGATGCACGAGCGGCGCTTCGTCCTCGAACCCCTCACCGAGATCGCCCCGGACCTGGTGCATCCGGCGCTGGAAGAGACGATGCGCAACCTGCTCGCCGCGTTGCCGGTTGAATGAATCGGAGCATCATCGCTACGGCACGATCCGGTAGACGTTTCCCGTGGCGCCGGTCGGGCCGAGGTTCTTACTAGTTAGAAGATAGAGTTCGCCGCTCGCGTCCTGACCCATGGAGCGGAGGTATTCCCCAAGACGCCCGTCTGGACGATTGTTGATGCCCACTTCCTGCATCGTCCAACTTCCGTCGGCGCTTTCCTCGGCCACGAAGAGCGAGCAGTCGGTCAAAACGAAGCTCTTGCTCCAATCGCCGAAGACGTAGCGGCCGGTCAGGCCCGGGAGCGCCGCGCCGCGATAGACGAAGCCGCCGATCACGGCGAGACCGGAAGGCCCGCCGGATGGATTGGAATGCGAATACTGAATGATCGGCGGTGCGAGCGGCGCGGCATCCGCCGCGGTGTTCGCGCATTGTGACGGCGGACTGGAAGAATTGGCTGGATCGAAACAGGCGTCGGCCTCGCTAATCCGCCAGCCGAGATTGTCGCCCTTGGCGACGAGGTCCACTTCTTCGTAAAGGTTTTGCCCGACGTCAGCCACAAAAAGGCGATGGGCGCCGCCCGAATCGAAGGAGAACCGCCACGGATTGCGAGCGCCGAGGGCGAAGATCTCCGGCTTGGCCGACACATCGAGTATGAAAGGGTTGTCCGGAGGAATGCCGTAGGGCGATCCGCTATCGACGTCGATGCGAAGAATCTTGGCGAGCAGCGTCGTCTTGTCCTGTCCGTTGCCGGTCGTGGAGTTATGGCCGTTGCCGCTGTCGTCCGCGCCACCGCCGTCGCCGGTCGAGATGTAGAGAAAGCCGTTCGGGCCGAAGGCAAGCTGGCCGCCGTTGTGGTTGGACTGCGGCTTGCCGATGCGTAGCAGAACGCTCTCGGTCGATGGATCGCCGATGTTGGGGTCGCCGCTGACGCGAAACTCAGAGACGTGCGACTCGGAATCGAAATCGGCGGGCTGATTGTTGCCCTTGGGCGCGGTGTAAAAGACGAAGAAACGGCCATTCGTCGCGTAATCGGGATGGAAGGCGAGGCCCAGCAACCCGCGCTCGTCGTAGCTTAAGTCACCGCTTCCCGTTGTGAGGGGCACCATCCGGCCTGCCAAATCGAGGAAGGGCGTGGGCAGCAAATTTCCGCCGGCGTCGACGATGCGGATTTGCCCTATTTGATCGAGGATGAAGAGTCGGCCGCCGCCGTCCGGCGGTGCGACGAGGCCCACCGGCGCAACCAGCCCGTCGGCAACGAGTTGAACGCCGACGCTCATCGTCGGCGGCGGCACGCGCGGCGTAATGGCGAAATAAAACATGTCGACCAAGGCGCAGCCGGCCGCGAAGAGCACCGCCAATGCCCCGCAAATAAGGGGGAGGCGCGGCCGGCGATCGCGCTGCGAATGATGGCTCGTCGTGGTCGCTCTGAACTCGGTCATCCCAATCGCTTCTCGTTGACAGCAGGGCCGGCGCGAACTCTCTACGTATGTCGTCAGATCACGGGGCCCATTGCAGGAGCGAATGGGCGGCCGTTATCTTCGTGTGAAAGGTCCGATTTCGTGGCCGGTTTGGCGCGCGGCCGCCGGAGATTACCGGGACCGGCTTCTTATTCTCATTCTTTGAAGGGCACGATCAATCTCGATGATCTGTTGTATTGGATCGCGATGACGCATCCCTATTCGCCTCCCGTATCCGGGCTTCATGGGCCAACTGCATCACCTCAAGCATGTGACCCAGCCATTCCACGCGTTGATCGGGAGTCGTTTTTGAGAAACGTTCCAAGTGAGCTTTGCGAGTTTCCTCGAAGCTCAAGAGCGGAGATAGCGTCATGTTCGGTTGTCTGATAGGACTCATTCGAGACCTCTTTTTGCATCAGTCTTCCCACTGGATTGTATCTCTTGTAAGACCTGGATATCCAGCAGGTCCTGAGGGCGGCCGCTTTTTTTCTTCATCACGATCAGGTCTTCGATGGAGCAGACGCGGATCGCGTGTTGCTTGAGTTGAATTGTTTTTGACCGGCCGAAGAAAGCCTCAAACTCCATCGGCATCTCGATGAACAAATCGACCACGAACAGCGGATTCTGCGGATCAATCATGGTGAAGACCAGCGCGTTCTTGTCTTGCATCCATCCACGTCGCTTGGCGGAATCTGAAAAGTCGAATGGATCGACCGGTACCCGCGGCTCCATCCCGATGGATACCAACGCCGTAATGGCTTTCTTCGCCTCGGTCGTTTCCAAGTCCACTACGATATCCAAATCTTTCGTGGCGCGGTCATATCCGTGCATGATCGCCGCGAATCCGCCGACGATGACGTAGCGGACCTGGTGACGGTTCAAGGCTTCGATGACACGTAGGAACGGATTCATGGGAGTAAGTATACCGCGCCGACGCGCGACCCTCAAACGCACAACGATATCTTTTGGTGTAACCGCGGATAGAATGAAGGAATGCCCGCATCGGACCCCAAAGATGTCTACAACCAACTTGAGCCGTTCATCTGGTATGCGCTCGCGATCCTATTAGTGCCAGCGCTGCGACGCCATTCGCCGTGGAAGGAACGATACGCCCTCGCGTTAGTAGTCGTCGTCTTCGGAACGAGCGACTTCTTCGAGACCGTCGCATGGTGGACGCCCTGGTGGCTCTTGATGTGGAAGGCGGTCTGTTTATTGATCCTCGCGATCATGAGTCTACGGATTTGGAGTCGGTTCAAAAAGGGCTCGCAGACCTCCGCCGCTACCCCTTCGTCGCTTGGACGACTTCCCTGAGCGACGTGATGCCGGCGCGGACTTTGTTCCAGCCGTCTTCGCGGAGTTGGATCATGCCCGACTTCTTCGCGGCGACCGTGATCTTGCCGGAGCTGGACCGCTGCAAGACCAAGTCGCGGATGTCGTCGTTGACGACCATCAGCTCGAAGATGCCTTTTCGCCCCCGGAAGCCGGTGTTGCGGCACTCGCGGCAGCCGCGACCGCGATAGACCGGCTCGCCGTGGTAGTTGAAGTCCGGCGGGGTCTCGATCTTCTCCGCCTTGTACGCCTCCTTGCAGTCGGGGCAGATGACCCGCACAAGCCGCTGCGCGAGCACGGCCTCGACGCTGCTGGCGACGAGAAATGGCTCGACTCCCATGTCCAACAGGCGGGTGATCGCGCTGGGCGCGTCGTTGGTATGCAGCGTCGAGAGCACCAAGTGGCCGGTGAGCGACGCCTGCACGGCCGTCTCCGCCGTCTCCAAGTCTCGAATTTCGCCGACCATGATGACGTCGGGATCGTGCCGCAGGAACGAACGCATCCCCCGGGCGAAGGTCAGCCCGGCCTTGATGTTCACGCCGACTTGATTGATGCCGTCCAGGTGGTATTCCACCGGGTCCTCGACGGTCAGGCACTTGATCTCCTCGGAGACGATGCCGTTCAGCGCGGCGTAGAGCGTGGTCGTCTTACCGGAGCCGGTCGGGCCTGTCACGAGCATAATGCCGTGCGGTTGGCTGATGATGCCTTTGAATATTTCGAGCATATCGGCGTCAAAGCCGAGGTCGGTCAGCGACAACAGAATCGACTGCTTGTCGAGGATACGCATGACCACGCCTTCGCCGAAGACCATCGGGATGATGCTCACGCGAAGGTCGATCTCGCGGCCCTTCGCCCTGATCTTGAAGCTCCCGTCTTGCGGGAGGCGGCGCTCGGCGATGTTCAGGTTTGAAAGAATCTTGATACGGCTGATGATCGCCGCCTGGAGCTGGCGAATCTGCGGCGGCACGTTGGTGTTTCGCAGGATGCCGTCCACACGGTAGCGGATCTTCAAATCGTTCTCGAACGGCTCAATGTGGACGTCGCTGGCCCGCTCGTTGATCGCCTCCAGGAGAATCTCGTTCACCAGCTTGATGACGCTGGCGTCCTGGGCCATCTCCGCAAGGTCGCCGGAGGACTCGGCCATGTCGCTGACGACCTCGAGCCCGTCCTCTTCAACGAGCTGGGTGACCGTATCGCCACCGACGCCGAAGTATTTCTTGATGATCTCGTTGATCTCGCTTTCCTTGGCGAGAACGGGCTTGACCTCCAGCCCGCAGAGCATGCGCAACTCGTCGAAGGCGTAAATCTGGAAGGGGTCCGGCGTCGCGACGCGCAGCGAACCGTTGACGCGATCCAGCGGGATCAGCTTCGCGCGGTGCACCAGCTTCGACGGCATCTTGCGCAGGAGATCGATGTTGACCGGAACGTCCGGGCCGGCGAGGTCGACGACATCGAAGTGATAGAGTGCCCCCAGCGCCGTCAGGACGTTGGTCTCGCTGCAATAGCCCATCCGCACGAGCACGCGATCGAGCCGGTCCGTCGGGCCGCACTGCTCGTTGGCCGCCTTGAGCTGCTCAGGCGTGAGGACCTTCTTTTCAAGCAGGATGTCGCCGAGATTCACGAGAGCCGGTCCTCCTGAGGCATATCGATATAAGTCGGATTTGTCCGCCGCTTACCCTGGCTACGGACAGACCCCGACCCTGGTGCATCATTTCTTACCGAAGATGGCCAAAGAGGTTGCATGGCCCGCGAGCATATCGGCGACTGCCGATGAAAGCTATACGACTATCGGTTAAACATCGAACCGATAGGATATTACCGCTCTCTCGACTTGTATTCCCGGCCCCACTAGAGTGCCTCCAGAGGCGATCGCGAATGGAATACCTCCACCAGCTTCTGGACATTTTCCTCCACATCGACCGGCACCTCCACGAATTGTGTACGACCTACGGCGGCTGGACCTACGCCATCCTCTTCATCGTGATCTTCGCCGAGACGGGGTTGGTTGTGACGCCCTTTTTGCCCGGCGATTCTTTGCTGTTCGCCGCGGGGGCGTTGTCAGGCGGCGGATCGCTCAACCCTGCGGCCTTGTTCATCCTGCTCTCGGCTTCGGCCATCCTCGGCGACGGGGCGAATTATGCCATCGGCAAGTCCCTCGGCCCGCGCGTGCTGAAGGGAGGGAAATCGCGGTTCCTCAAGAAGGAATACCTCGACAAGACACACGCGTTCTACGAGAAGTACGGGGCCAAGACGATCATCATCGCCCGCTTCGTGCCGATCGTGCGGACCTTCGCGCCCTTCGTCGCCGGCGTGGGCACGATGACCTACCGCCGCTTCTTCGTCTACAACGTGATCGGCGGTGTCGCCTGGGTCGCCATCTGCGTCTTCGCGGGTTACTTCTTCGGCGGCATGGAGGTCGTCAAGAAAAACTTCGAATTGGTCATCCTGGCAATTATCTTCATCTCGGTGTTGCCCATCATCATCGAATACCTCAAGCACCGCCTCGAAAAGCGCCGAGGAGCCGCTGCGCAGAGCGACCCAGAGTAGGTATCATCGCTGGCTTCGTCTACCTCACTGGGAAAGTAAGTCGGGCGACGCTAGAGCAGCGTGCCGTGGAGAATTATTTTGGCGGCCACAAAATAAATGATTAGCCCGGTCACATCGACGAGCGTGGCCACAAACGGTGCCGATGACACGGCGGGGTCCAGACCGAAACGACGCAAAAGAATTGGCAGCATCGAACCGGAAATGGTGCCCCAAAGCACAACCCCTACGACGCTGGTTCCTACGGCGAACCCGATGAGAAGATAATGTTCGCCATACATTTGCGTGCGCCAGGGCCATAGGGCTATTCGCAACAAAGCCACGATGCCCAGAATGGAACCGAGCGCCAGGCCGGACATCACCTCTCGCCGCATGATTCGCCACCAATCAGCAATGGTGACCTCCCCGAGCGCAAGAGCACGAATGATAAGCGACGCACCTTGAGATCCCGCGTTGCCGCCGCTGCTCACAATGAGGGGCACGAACAGAACGAGAACCAGCGCCTTGGCGATCTCGTCCTCAAAATAGCCCATCGCCGAGGCGGTCAGCAGCTCTCCGACGAACAGAATCATCAGCCAAAACGCCCGTTTGCGGACCATCGTGGCAAACGGAGTTTCAAAATAGGGGGCATCCAAGGCTTCGACGGCGGCCATCTTCTGAACGTCTTCGGTTTCCTCTTTCTCCGCCACATCGAGCACATCATCGACGGTCACGATGCCCACGAGCGTGTTCGACGAATCGACCACCGGCAGCGCGCTGCGGTCATATTTTTTGAACGCCCGAACCGCCTCTTCCTGATCATCATTGGCCCGGAGACAGGCATAGTGGCCGTCCATGACGTCGGCGACCGTGCCGTTGGGATCCGCCAGGACCAGATCGCGCAGGCGGATATCGTCGATCAAGTGGCCGCGCTCATCCGTGACGAAAACGACGTTGAACGTCTCCTTCTCCTTGCCGACCTGGCGAAGGTGCGAGAAGACGTGCGAGATGGTCCAATCTTGGCGGATGGCGACGTAGTCCGGCGTCATGCGCCGGCCGATCGATTCCTCGGGATAACCCAGGAGCCGGACGGCGACGCGCCGCTC
>CAYMXF010000073.1:0-4691 GCA_964393935.1 uncultured Planctomycetaceae bacterium | reverse complement strand
GCGATGTCGGCCGCGGGCAGATCGGCGAGGGCCTCGCGCAGCGCGGTGAAGTTGCGCGTCTCGATCAGCTCCTCGATCTCGGGCAGCAGCAATTCGCCGAGCATGATGGCGACTCCCGCGATGGGCCGAACGCTCGGCCCCGCTCTCACGGGCGGATTGTATCTCGGCGACGAGGGATGACGAGAGATGAAACCGGCCTAATCCTCGACGAAGACCTTGTCCATCACCGCGTTCAATCGTCCCAGGGCATAGCGCCGAAGCACGGAGGGCGATAGCCGGTCGGACCACGCCGCCATCTGCTGACCCAGCAGCGCGGGCGAAAAAAGCAGGACCACCGGCTGATCCAATTCGCTGGATCGAGCAACCAGCCGGAGAAGGATTCGATCGGACAGGCTGAGGCCCATCTCACCAATTGTCTGGGAGAAGAGTCGGACCGGGCTAAACTGTGCCGCGTGCCGGGCGTTGCGTTGGCTCCACCACCCTGCCGCCAGCAACAGTACGAACAGAACGCAAAACGCCCCGATGAACCACTGGAAACCGGGCAGTTCCATCGGCCGCGTGTCGTCGTGTTGAAAGCCCTCCGCGATCCTTTCGAGTTTGCTGGACTTCTGCACCTGGGCCAATAAAGGCAGGTAGAGGGTCATGTCAACACCTCCACGGGCTGGGCCGCGCGGACCGGCGTCGGCCGACGCTCCAGGCGGCGAAGCACTTGCTGGGCCGTTCTCGCGACACGCGGGTCTACGTCGCGATCGGCCAGTTCCTTGACGCGATGGGCCACGGCCGACAGCCGCATCTGATCGATGATCCAAAGGGCCGTGCAGCGATGCTCGACGCGCGCGTCTTGCAGCATCGTGACCAGCGCGATCGCCGATTGGGGAACGTGCATCTTCAAGAGGGCCCGGATCGCCGCGGCGCGGACGGTGGCATCCTCACTTTCCGTTCTCGGCAGCAGCGTCTCCGGATTTCTGAGGGCCCCCATCGCATCGAGGGCCTCGATGGCGGCGGCCTGTACGGCAGGCGAATCGTCGCCGAGTCCGCGCTCCAAGATGCGGCGGCTCGTCGCCTCGCCGATATGGACCAGGGCCTTCATGGCGGCGGCGCGGACCTCGGGCATGGGATCGTTGGCCAGACTGAAGAGTTCCTTGCGAAATTGGTCCGTGATGCGAAGCGCCGTGATGAACCGGATGGCGCGGAGGCGCTCGGCCGGCTGGGCGTCGAGCATCTTACTTTGAATCTGCAGCGAAAGGCCCTCGACGTACTCGGGCGCGAATCGTCCCGCCAACTGTGCCTGCGCCGGCTGCAAGCCGTCGAAGTGATGCCATAGATCGTCGAACGCCTCGGTCATGCCGGCGCGTTCCAGGAGCTGTGCCCACTCGGCCGGCCGGTCCTTGCGCGTGTGATGGACGTGACGGTGCTCCATCCGCCGGCGATGGGCGATCTCGAATTGCGCGATCCGGCGAACGGACAGGGCCTCGTGTTCCAGCGTGCCTTGCAGCGCGAGCGTGCTGGCGGGCGTTTGGATCTTGCTTAATATCCAGACCGCCGCGCGGTTGGCTTCGAGGTTGTCGATCAAGAGCAAGTTTTGGAGGATAGCCACCTTTTGATAGGAAGCAACGCCGAAGGCGATCAGCCAGCCGGGCAGCAGCGCGGCCACGTCCGGGGGAAGCGTGAAAGCGGGCTCGAAGCCGTCGCCGAGCCACGAGAGTGAGCGGACGGCGGTGAGGTGGCGCCGGTTGCCGGGGTCGCGCGCGAGCCAGCCGTAGCGGATGAACTCGACGTAAAATTCGGGATCGCGAATCGCCGCAAGCAGAGTCATCACCCGACGGCGCAATTCGGGATAGCGTAGGGCGATGTAGATGAACGGCACGTATCGCGCCGCCCCCCCGTCGGCCACCACACCGCCGATGATTTCGAGCATAGCGTGGGTGAGCTTGCCGCGCTTGAGGGTGCTGTTCTTGAAGAGCGATTCCTCCAGCTCGTCGGCGTGGGCCATCGCCGCGGCGAGCACTTCCGGCCGGTGGTGGCTTTCGTAGCTTTCCAGGCTGTCGCGCAGGGCGCTGAGGAGATAGTGCCGCTCGTCGCGGAGCATCTTGAGCGTCTCGACGATCGGTTGGACGAGGCCGGCATCGTGTTCGGCCGTCTCTTGCAATGCCGCCGTCGTCTCAGCGTATGTTTTTTCGTGCTGCTCGGAAAGCGCCAGTAACGTTGCGCCGGCCTCGGCGCGAACCTTTGCCGCGCCGTCGTGCATCGCCAGGGCGACGAGATACGCGAGACGCAGGTTCATGCTCGCGCGGATGATCTGAAGCGTGTTCAATCGCGTCTGCGCGTCCGAACTGCGGATACACGACCGCAGGGCGGAGAACAACTGCGATGTATGGCTGACGATCCAGCTGCGCGATTCGTCGTCCAGCTTGTCGTAGAGCTGCGGCAACGCTTCGAGGCCGACGGTGTGGCCGCGCGCGAGGAGCAGGCCCACGACGCCCACTTGAAGGTGCGGCTCGACGAACAGGATGCCGGCGACGATGGCTTCGTCGGCGACCGGATGTTCGATCCGACCCAGGACTTCCAGTATTTTCGGTCGTTTCGCCATCCGCCGCCTCGCGCGAGAACTCCAAGGCCCCCATCGGCGCGACGCGGCGAGCAGGTTAGTTATGCCGACTTCCCCCCCGCGCCATCGAGCATCGCGGTCATCCGACCGTCACCCCGGCCTTCTCGCTAGAAGGGAGAGGATGTTCATTATCGGCTCCGGCGGAGGGTGAAGAGGTCGTAGTGCAGCAGGCCGCCGCGGAGCAGCTTTTCGAGGAGGGCGAGATAGAAGAACCGTCCGCGGTAGCCCTTCGCAATGGCGAGGCCGCGGCTCTTGATTTCGGCGATGCCGTCGGCAAGCGAGTCAGCGACGGGGCGCGAGGCCTCTTCGTGGCGCAATAGTTCGAAGGACTCCGCTTCGAAGGCGCGGCGGTAGTCTTGCGGCGACCAGAGCCACACGTTGGAGTTGAACTGCGACGGCAGATGGTTGAGCCACTGGGCCGGGGCGAAGAGCCACTTGTAGCGCGTGGTGATGTCGCCCAGGCAGAGCACGCCGCCGGGCTTGAGGACGCGGCGGCACTCGACGATGAAGGTCCGCTTGTCAGGATAGTGCAGCGCGGACTCCAGGTTGAAGATCACGTCGATCGAGGCGTCGGCCAGCGGAAGCCTGTGCGCATCTCCTTGCACGAAGATCGGTCGATGGTTTTCGTTGGCGCGGTCTTGGTTGCCCCCTGCGTGGGATTCGCCGCTCGCGCGAGTCTCGGCCGCCGAGACGCTCGACCAGAGGTACTCGACGCCGATGAGACGACGCGGGCGGTAGCGCTCGGCGATCCAGCCGGCCGGGCCGCCGATGCCGCAGCCGACGTCGAGGACGGTCGAATCGGGCTCGATGGGGACATCGCCGATGAGTCGCCAGACGAGGCTCTGCTGGTGCCCATTGAAGGACTCGCATCCCCGCGCGGCGGCGTAGCCGCAGTTGTAGCCGGTCAGACCGTATGCTTGGGTGAGCCGCCAGTTGGGCAGGTAGTGGGCTTCGAGGGTTCGCAGGGACATTGGATTCATGATAGCTGACGCAGCCATTAGCCGTTAGTTTTTCGTTGGCGGGCGCGGCCTCCTTTCGGGGTTCTTTCTTAGTTTGGTGAACCCAGGCGAAACAGGGCGAAACGCCACCCATGCGGAATGCGGGGTCGGAACAAGCGGCCGCTCGCGCCTCGCTTTCGTCCCCCCCTGTTTTTGTGTGGTTGAAGGAGGCTGAACGCGCGTCCGCAGATTGAGTCGAGAAAAAAAGGCACGCTGAATCCAGGCTGAATTTCGTGAATTTTGTTTCATTGTGGTCATGCGAGCGGAGTCTCCGGGCGCCGGAGCCATCAGCCAAAAGCGTTAAGCCGTCAGCCGTCTAAAGGCACGGGCGGCAGCGTTCTTCCTGCCATCTGAACATTAACCCTTACTCACTGTACCCCTTCGTGAGGTTCAATTCCGCGCAACCAAGGAGGAGGCAATGAATTAAGGTGTGCGGTTTTGGCAGAAAAGCGTGGGACTTGCGGGTATGGGTAAGGAGTACGCGCCGTTTATCGATCTGGCGCGGCGCGGGGGGTTCACGACGAAGAGCGTCACGGTCCGGCCGCGGGCGGGCCCGGATAAAGCTTACGCCGGATCAACAGTATAATCACCGCCGATTCCTCTGCACAGGCTGGGGCCTCGGGAGCCTCGCATCCGTGCGGCGGTAAAGCGTCGTCACTGGAGCGGATTCATATCGTGCAAAATCGTCGCCCGCGGATAGTCAGAGATCAATCCTTGGATCACGGGTCCGGCGTCCAGCGTCGACCGCTTGGCCCGGCGGCGATCGTTCTGGGGCTACTGGTGTTCGGCTGGACGCTTTGCCTCTTCGCGCCAGCGGTCCGCTATGACTTCGTGGACTACGACGATCACGAGGCGCTCTTGAATAACCCGGAGTTTCGCGGGCTGGGTCCGCCGCAGCTTCGCTGGATGTTTACGACTTTTCACATGGGTCACTACCAGCCGCTCACCTGGGTGACGTTGGGGCTGGATTCGTTGATTGCCCGGCATGGGTTCGGCGATGCCATCGATCCGCGGCCTTACCATGCGACAAACGTTCTGCTCCATGCGTTGTCGGCGGTCGTCGTTTTCGCACTGGCGCGCAGGCT
>CAYMXF010000072.1:0-13356 GCA_964393935.1 uncultured Planctomycetaceae bacterium | reverse complement strand
CAGCGCCGGTTTGTAATCCCCGAACGTGATCCCACGCTCCGCATCCGGCACCACTTCGTTTGCCGGACGCTTACGGTAATAATCAAACGGCGGTCGATAACTCAACCCGACGAGACCAGCGCCTTTGACGGTCCGTTCGACCTTCCAGGCGTTTGTCTTCTTTGCCTTCTTTGCAATCTGCTCAACCAGTGCCGCCGCGAAGATCAACCGCTCGCCGGTCTCTTCGTCATGCACGACGGCGTAGTCGAAATCCTTATGCACCGCCGCAAAGGTATTTGACGGAAGTGTCCAAGGCGTCGTCGTCCACACCAGCAGGCTGACCGTCCCCGCCTCCAAATCCGCAACCCGCAATCCGCAATCCGCAATAAACTTCTTCGCGCGGTCATCCATCACAATCGGAAACCGCACATACACGCTCGGATCATCCACCTCGCGGTAGCCCTGTCCCACCTCGCCGGCCGACAGCGCCGTCCCGCCCTGCGCCCACCACCAGACAATCTTGTGCCCCTGATAGAGCAGCCTCGCGTCGAACAGTTGCTTGAGGCTCCACCAGACGCTCTCGATGTAGCTCTGGTGATAGGTGACGTACGCCTCGTCGAGATTCACCCAGAACCCCAGCCGCCGCGTCAGTTCCTCCCACTCCTTCGTGTACCGAAAGACGCTCTCCAAACATTTCTTGTTAAACGCCTCGACCCCGTACTTCTCGATTTCCTCCTTGGTGTGGATGCCAAGCTCCTTGCAGACCTCGACTTCGACCGGCAGGCCGTGCGTGTCCCAGCCGCCTTTGCGCAGGCAGTAGTGCCCGGTCATCGTCTTGTATCGCGGAAACAGGTCCTTGATCGCCCGCGTCAGGCAGTGTCCGGGATGCGGCAGGCCATTGGCCGTCGGCGGCCCCTCGAAAAAGACGAACGGCTTGCACCCCTTGCGCTGGGCGAGGGATTTTTCGTAAATCTTGTTCGTCTCCCAAAAAGCGAGAATCTCCTTCTCGGCCTTGGGAAAATCGAATTGGCTGGGGACTTCCTTGAACATCACGGGCTCTACCCTACTCCGCCGCCAACGGCTCCGGCGCGGCCGCGACGACCGCGGCGGCATCCGTTGCGCACTCCGCCTCAAGGACAGGATACGGCGAAATCACTGCCTCCTTGAACAACTTGATCTTCTTCCATTCGCCGCGCCGCCAGCGCCGCCAGAGCGACACGCCCAGCAGCATAATGTAGAGCGTACACATCATCCAGGGTCCGTGCAGCCCCAGGCCCGGCGCGACGTGCATGACGAGGTAGGCCCCGCCGATGAACGTCACCCAACAGTGAAAAATCACCAGGATCGACGGCCATTTCGTGTCGCCCGCGCCGCGGAGCGCAAAAATGTAGTTAATGCCCAGCGCATCGAAAGCCTGAAACACCGCCGCCCAGATCAGTACCCCCGCGCCGGCGGCGATAACCTCCGCGTCGCTTGAGAGCAGACTGATGAACCAGCGCCGGGCCAGTAAATAGACCGCCGCGATCGCCAGCATGTAGCTCATCATGACCACCAGTCCGATCCGCGCGTGGCGCACGGCCAGGTCCTGCCGGCGCGCGCCGATCGCATGGCCGACGAGCGAGTTCACGGCGATGCCGATGCCGATCGCCGGCATGAACGACAGGTGCATGAATTGCAGCGCGATATTCGAAGCGGCCATGACGACGGTGCCGAACTTCGCCATGATGATCGTCAGGAAGACGAACCACGCCCCGACGTCCAAGAACCATTGCAACCCGATGGGGAAGCCCATCGCGAAAACCTCACGCAGCCGCGCAATGTCCAGTCGCCAATGACACCGCGTTTTGAAAGTCCGGTCGAATTTCTGCGATAAGAAAACGACGAGCATCATGGCCAGCCGGATGCCCCAGGCGATCACCGTCGCGACCGCCGAGCCGCGGATGCCCATCGCCGGGAATCCGAACTTGCCGAAGATGAGCACGTAATCACCGAAGGCGTTGAAGGCGATCGCCACGACGACCGACCATAACGCGATGCCGGGCCGCTGCACGCCGTTGAAAAAGCTCTCCAGCCCGCAGCACATGACCGCCAGCCCCATCGACCACAGATCGATCTCGCAAAAGGCGATCTCCATGTCCCGCACCGGCGCGGGGTGCCCGATCCAGGTCCAAAACGGCCGCATGAACTGCACGGCCGGCCAGGTCAGAAGAAAAAACACCAGACCGATGTAAAACGACTGCCAGACGTAGGGCGCGGCGCGTTCCGGCTCGCGGCGGCCGAGCGCCTGCGCCGCGAAAGTCTGTATGCTGGTCACGCTCCCCAGCCCCAGGCACAGGGCAATGAACGCAAAGAGCGTCGCCGGGCTGGCCGCCGCCGTGGCGTCCGTTCCGAGCCAGGATACGCACACGAAATCGGTGAACCCCAGGGCGAGGTGCGAAATCTTGAGACCGACGGCCGGCGCCGCGAGAACGATAAGCTGCCGCAATTCCGCGCGCAGGCGAGGCTGCGCCAGATCCGGAACGAAATCCGCTGTTGCGACACGGTCAGCCGCGATAGCCTCGCCGCGCTCTGCTGGTATGACTTGGTCTGCCATGGACGAAATCACCCGGCCGTCCTTCGGCCAACAAAAAACCCTGGAAACATTCGCTTCCAGGGCCGTTAAATCGCACTCGTTTCACGTAACCGAGTCGGGCCTAGGAAGCCTCCTCAAAAATGGGATTCGTAATGTCCGCGACATCCGCCGGAACACCCTTCGTTAGCTTGTTTGTACGAATCACCATTAGTCTGCCTCCCGAACTCACTCGGGTATTTGCACCACGGACCACCATTAAACCACCGGCCGAAGACATGTCAAGTGTTAGACGCAGATCACTTCACTGATTTGCGGAAGCCGATCCTTAAGCGTCTGCTCGACGCCCATCTTGAGCGTCATCGCCGCGGAAGGGCAGCCGATGCAGGCCCCGTGAAGCCGGACGCTGACGACGCCGCGATCGTCCACATCGAGCAATTCGATATCGCCGCCGTCGCCTTGAACGGCGGGGCGAAGTTGCTTGATGATGGCAGCGACCTGCTTCAGTAGAGCCGTATCGGCTTTGGCGGCGGGCATCGCGTGGACTCCGTGTCGCCCACCATTATAGCGGCAGCCGTCTATCCTCCGCAATGCCCTTCGGATGCGCTGTCATCGATCCGGAAAAACTCTGGCCAGAAACTGCGTAATCGCCGGCAACGTGCGCATCGAGTCGTTTGACTTGAAAGCCAGCCCCCATCCATGGCCCGCGCCGTGTACGCGAACTAGCTCGCACCGACCGTCTGCCTCCCGCAGGGCCTTGTACAGCTTTTCGGCGTTCTGGCGATAGACGACCATATCGTCTTGGTCGCCGTGGACGATCAGCACCGGCGGGGCATCCTTGCGAATGTACGTCAACGGCGTCGCCTCAGCGTAAGCATCAGCGAACTTCTCCGGCGGGCCGCCGAGGTAGGAATCCAGGAACCATTTCACCACCCATGAATGGTTCCCGCTCTTGTAGCACTGCGCAAGATCGGTGGGGCCATAAATGTCGATGACTGCGGCGACCTCCGAGGAGACGCCGGGAAGGGAGTCATCCTTGAAGATCGAGTGATCGCCGCAAAGCCCGATGAGCAGCGCGAGTTGGCCGCCGGCGGATTCACCGCCGATGGCGATGCGGTCAGGATCGATATTGTAATCCGCGGCGTGAGCCCTGAGGAACTTCACGGCCGCCAAGGCGTCCTGAACGGGGATGGGATGGTGTAGGTCTTTGTTGCAAAGCCGATACTGCGCGGTCGCTCCTATATAACCCATCGATGCAAGAAAGCGAGCGAGATCGCGCTCCTGCGTACGATCGCCCAAAATCCAGCCGCCGCCGTGAAGCAGAAGTACTGCGGGCCGAGCGCCCTTCAAATTCGCAGGCTGATAGATATCGAGGCAAAGTTTTTGGTCGCCCCGGGTAACGTACGGAACGTTTTCGATGGACTTGGTTTCATAGAAGCCTGCGGGAGGACGATGGCAGGCAAAAGGGAACACTGCAAGGGCAAGGATCGCGGCGAATCGTAGATGACGAAACATGGGTTTTCCTTCCAAACACAACCGAATAAGAAAAACGTCGCCCTCCACACTCCCTTTCTATAGCCTTGGTTCTGTATTTTCAATTCGTTTGTGGGGTGGTCTGATCCCGAGAGATGCCGAGTCGTCCCAGGCAAGCGTTGATTAAAACCCGCCAGGGGTTAGGCATCAGAGGCCGCAACCATGCCGCTTTAACGAGGTCGCGGGCCGCCGCCCGCAGGTCGCCGTTTTCGAGGTAGTGCATCCCCGTCCGCTCGTGCATACGCGCGACCGCCCGCCTGCGTAATCGCCCGCTGGAATCGAGCTTGGCATACAATTCAGCGTAATCGTCAATGAAGCGGATCATCTCCGCCCGATGCCGCTCCGGGTCGGTCCAATGCGCGGGCCCCGGCCGTTGGCGAACCAGCGGTAGATCGATGAGAACGCCTCTGTGACGTTCTAGGAGATCCACCGCAATCCGCCGATCCTCGCTTCCCTTACCCGTCGCGAATCCACCGACCGCGGCAAGGGCCTCTCGACGCACGAGCAACGACGAGCATAGTCCCGTAAAAATATTCCGGACGAGCAGCTCTCGCCGCATGACGCTCGGGTCCAACGAACCTTGCCATGAACACCGCTCGTACTTCTGCCGGCGCGGCGACCACGCGCGCACCGCGGTCACGCTAAAGTCCGCTTCCGGATGTTGCCGAAGCCCCGCCAGTTGGAGTTCGAGCTTGTCCGGCTCCCAAAGGTCGTCGGCATCGAGAAAAGCCAGCCATCGGTCGTGCGCCAGCGCGATGCCGTGATTTCGCGCAGCGGATGCCCGTGCGTTGTCCTGGCGAATGTAATGGACCTCATCGCCAAATCGTCGGCACACCGCACCCGTGTCATCCGTGCTTCCATCATCGACGACGACCACTTCGTCAGGCGGATACGACTGATTCAGCGCGGATTCGATCGCCTCGCCCACGATCGACGCCGAGTTGTACGTCGGGATAATGACGGAAATCGATGGATCAGCCTCCTCACGCGACATCTCCAATGAATCGGCACGACGCGGCATCCGGCTGAATGGGCTAGCGAGTGGATGGGCTCAAAGCTTGTTCTACGAGCCCGGCAAGCTGTCGAAGATCGAAAGCAGCCCCCCTTTTTCCGGCGGCGGCTCGAAATGATTGATCCGGTCGTCGCCCGGCATCGGCACGACCGCGTATCCGACGGCGGCATTAAGCTCCTCCCGTCGCGTTCGATTCGACCACTCTCCGAGGGCGTTCAGAATCGTCGCGTGGCTCGTCTGGTTACGCTTCTCGTAATCGCGGATCAGATCGTCCTTGACCCCATAAAGCCCCCGCCAAAGGACAAGCCTCTTGTCCAGTCCGTGGTCGATCCGCACGATCTCCGGCGACGTCAGAACCTCTCGAGCGACATGGGTGAGTTGCGCGTCCAGCAGGTCCGGCAAGTACACCCGTCGCCATAGCGGCGGCCCCTCCAACGTCCCGTCGCAGAGGGTCATCATTACACGCCAATCGCCGGGCGCTAACCCCAACGCCGTCCGCCGAAGATCGTCCGGCGTGCGAAGTCTGCCGTCGATCCGATAGCGGTACCGCGTTTCAAAATCGAACGGCGTGCGAGCAGGTAATTTTAGTGCAACGATACTCCGCACTATCGTTGCGTTGTAACAGTTGATCGCGTAGGCGAGCTTGGCGTCGCGATCCGCGAATTGATCCGGCGCCGTCTCGGGACCGACGTGGGCCACGAGCGAAAGGAAGCGATCGAGCGGTTGCCGGTCCTCTTGCAGACGGCGGTAGTCGACCCGTTCACCCTGAACGATACGGCTGAGCGTCAGCCCCCAATCGGACCAATCGATTCTCGACGGTACTTCCGACACATTCGCTTGCGCCGTCGACTCGATCGTTCGCGGACCACAGCCGACAAGGGATGCGATGGCCGCCGACAGCCACAGGAGTGTGATGGATTCGACCCGCCGCGGCATCATTCAACCCGCTCGAATAGAACGGACAGCCCCTGCCCGACGCCGACGCACAGCGTGGCCAGCCCGCGCCGCGCATTGCGGCGGCGCATTTCTCGTACCAGCGTCGTCGCCAGCCGTGCCCCGCTGCAACCCAGCGGATGGCCTATCGCGATCGCGCCGCCGTTCACGTTCACCCGCTCGGCGTCCAACCCCAATTGATCGATACAGGCAAGCGATTGCGCCGCGAACGCCTCGTTCAGTTCGACAAGGTCCAGGTCGCTGACCTTCCACCCCGCCCGGGCCAGCACCTTTTTCGTCGCGGGGATTGGCCCCAGTCCCATGCACGCCGGATCGACGCCCGCCGATGCCGATGGTCGTACGACCGCCATGGGCTTGAGGCCCAGCCGCTTGGCCGTCGCGGCCTCTACGATCAACAGCGCCGCCGCCCCGTCATTGAGGCCGGAACTATTCCCCGCCGTCACCGTTCCTCCCTCGCGGAAGACGGGCTTGAGCTTGGCCAGGTCTCCCATCGTCGTCTCAGGCCGGGGATGTTCATCGACCGACACAATCGCTTTCTTGCCTTTTCCGAGATCGATCTCAACCGGGACGATTTCCTCAGCCAGCCGCCCCGCTTGAACTGCCGCCGCGCAGCGTTGCTGACTTTGCAACGCAAAGGCGTCCTGTGCCTGACGCGAGATTTTGTACCGCTCGGCGACGTTCTCCGCCGTCTCGCCCATGCTGAAGGGTTGATACATCGCCGCTAGCTTCGGATTCGTCATCCGCCAGCCGAGCGTCGAATCGTACATCGTCTGATTACCGCGGACCCACGGTTCGTCCGGCTTGGGGAGGACCAGCGGCGCGCGGCTCATCGACTCCGCACCGCCGACAATAAATACGTCGCCGTGATCCGCCTCGATCATCCGCGAGGCGATGGCCACCGCCTCCAAACCCGACGCGCAAAGCCGGTTCACCGTCGTGCCCGGCACCGTCTCGGGTAACCCTGCAAGCAACACCGCCATCCGCGCTGCATTGCGATTGTCTTCCCCCGCTTGGTTGGCCGCACCCCAATAACAATCGTCGATTAGCGCCGGATCGATCTTCGTCCGGGCGACAAGCTCTTTGATGACGAGCGCCCCCAAATCATCCGGCCGAACGACCGCCAACCCGCCACGATGGCGGCCGATCGGCGTCCTTAGACATTCGACAATAACCGCTTGCTTCATAACAGGTAGTATAACTCCTCATTTAATGCAACGCGTCAGCGCGGATTGGGGTAGTTGCCAAATCTCTGCCGGGAACAGATTTGGGAATAGGGAAAAGAAAGGGGCCGAACCGGCGCTTTTTGAATTTACAACCAGTGGTGCAAAAAGCCCTGTGCGGTCTTTTCGCCCAGATCGCCGTTGGTGACCAGTTTCTCCAGCAGAGGGGCGGGCTTGTAACGCTCGTCGCCGCCGGTCTCACCGTGGAATTCCTTAATAAGGCCGAGCACGACGTCCAACCCGACGAAATCCGCCACATCCAGCGGACCATCGGGGTAGTTGAACCCCAATTCCATCGCCAGGTTAACGTCGCGCGGCAGCGCGATCGTATCCGCCACCAACGCCCCCTCGTTCATCACGGCGAGCATCACTCTAGCATAGAGCCACATCGCCCGATCCGCCGGCTTTTCCAAAGCCTTCGCGAAGGCGGCGAGCGTCGGCGTCGCCCTCCAACCGGCTGCGTCCTTGGGACGACTCTCAAACGCAGGCACAGGCTCGCCGCCTGAATAATCGTAAAAGCCTTGCTTCGTCTTGCGCCCGAGATGCCCGTCGGCAACGAGCTTTTGTTGGATTGCGCTTGGCGTGAACCTCGCCGGTTTTCCGAAATCGCAATAGACCGTCTCCGTCACCTTGAGGTTGATATCGATGCCAATGAGATCGAGCAGCTCGAACGGCCCCATCTTGAACCCCCCGACGGTCTTCACCGCCGAGTCGATGGTGCGGATATCCGCCTCGCCTTTCTCCACCAGCCGCAGGGCTTCCAAATAAAACGGCCGGTTCACGCGGTTGCCGATGAACCCCGGCGAGTCCTTCACCTTGACCGGCGTCTTGTCGAGCTTGGTGCAGACTGCTCGTGCATCGACCATCGCCTGCTCGGTCGTCGCCGGGGCTTGCACCAATTCGACGAGTTTCATCACCGGCGCGGGATTGAAAAAGTGCATGCCCAGAAAACGCCCGGCGGACTTGAGCCCCTCGCCGAGCCTGGCGATGGAAAGACTCGACGTGTTCGAGGCCAGCAGTGTGCGCGGCGAGATGAGCTTATCCAACTCGGCGAAAATCTTCTTCTTCAGCGCCAAGTCCTCCGGCACCGCCTCGATGATGCACTCAGCCTCCCTGAGACACTCGTAACCCGTCGCGACTTTCAGCCGGCTCATCGTGCCGTCGCGCTCGTGCTTCGGAAGCCTGCCCTTAGCCACGCGCTCTTCAAGGCGCTGGTCGATCTTCGCGTAGGCATTATTGACCAGGTCGGGACTGGTGTCGAACGTCTCAACGAGAAAGCCCGCCGCGGCCGCCGCCTCCGCGATCCCCGCACCCATCGTTCCGGAGCCAATGACGCCGATCAATCGATTGCTACTCACCGATAAACTCCGGACCCCTCTTTTCCAAAAACGCCCTTACGCCCTCGGCGTAATCCTTCGTCTGCCCGGCGACGCCCTGAAGCTGCGCCTCGTACTCAAGCTGCGCCTCCAGGTCCCGGCCCAGGCCGGTGAGGATCGCCCGCTTGGTCAGGCCCAGCCCCTTCGTCGCGCTTTTAGCCAGTGCCGCTGCCCATTCTTGCGTTGCCTTCTCCAGTTGTTCCGGCTCGGCCAGACGATTAACCAATCCTAATTGTAGTGCCACGTCGGCGGCAATAGGATCCCCCATCCATGCGATTTCCAGCGCCTTCGCCGTCCCGACCAGCCTCGGCAGCGTCCACGTCATCCCGCTGTCCGGCACAAGCCCGATCTTGGAAAACGCGCTGACGAACTTGGCCTTCGTCGAGGCGATCCGCAAGTCGCACGCCAAGGCCAGGCTCCAACCCGCCCCCGCCGCGACGCCGTTGACGCTCGCGATCGTTGGAATCTCCAACGACGCCAGGGCCATGATGATCGGGTTGTACTGCTTTCGCAGCGCCCCGGTAAAGTCGAAGCCGTCCTTCCGCGCCGTCGCCTCCTTCAGGTCCTGCCCCGAACAAAACGCCCGCCCCGCCCCGGTGATGACGAGGCACCGAACCTGCCGATCCTTGGCGACCTGCTTTAACTCGGCGGCCAGTTCGCTCTTCATCCGCCCGTCCAGCGCGTTGAGATCGTCCGGGCGGTTCAGCGTGATAGTCCGCACGCCAACTTCACTTGCCGAGAGAATCGTCTCATTTGGCATGTTCAAACCCATCCACTCATAAACGAGCTAAGAATAGCGGATTCCATCGTGCCGCGTCTTCTTTCGCTATTCGCCATTCGCTATTCGTCATTTTCCTTTGTACTGCGCCTTCCGCTTCTCCACGAACGCCTTCATGCCTTCCTTCTGATCCTCCGTGGCGAAGAGCATGTAGAAGAGCTTACGTTCGTAATCGAGGCCATCGGATAGCGATGTCTCGAACGCACGTAGGATCGCCTCTTTGGCGAAGCGCACGGCGACCGGCGACCGCTCGGCGATTTCCTTTGCCATCGCCACCGCTTCTTTCAGATAGGTCTCCACTGGCAGGACCCGCGTGACAAGCCCGACCTGATGTGCCTCCTGCGCACCCATGAACCGCCCGGTCAGGATCAACTCCATCGCCCGGTACTTGCCGACGGTTCGGCTGAGCCGCTGCGTCCCGCCAGCGCCCGGAATGACGCCGAGGTTGATCTCCGGCTGGCCGAACTTCGCCGTCTCGCTGGCAATGATGATGTCGCAGTGCATGGCCAGCTCGCAGCCGCCGCCCAGGCAAAAGCCGCTGACCGCCGCGATGATCGGCTTGCGGACGCGCTTGATCCGCTCCCACCGGGCAAGGTTATTCCGCTCGTACATATCCACGACGGACGCCTCAGCCATCTCCTTGATGTCCGCTCCCGCCGCAAACGCCTTGTCGTTGCCGGTCAGGACAATGCACCGCACCGCCGGGTCGCTGTCCCACTTCTCGAAAAGCGTGATTAACTCGTCCATCAGTGGGACGTTCAGGGCGTTCAGGACGTCGGGCCGGTTGAGGCGGGCGATGGCAACAAAATCGTCGATATGTGACAGGATGAATTGTTCAGGCATGATGAAGTCCTTCGAATCTAAACCAAGCGATCTATCGGGACGGACGATCTTAGCTTTCGCTCAGGAGTTTGCGAACCTGCGCCTTCAACGTTGGAAGGTCCTTCTCAACGGCCGACCACACTTCCTCCAAATCAACACCAAAGTAGTCGTGGACCAGAATGTGCCGCATGGCCACGATCTGGCTCCACGGAATTTCAGGGTGGCCGGTCCGGAATTCCACTGACAGTTTGCGTACCGCCTCACCGACGATCTGGATGTGATGCACGACCCACGTTTGGATCAAGTCGCTTCGCTCGAACTCGACCCGGCCTTTTCCGGCATACTTCTCTATCCGCTCGATCGCTTCAAGAATGTCCTCCAACAAGACACGATCGTCTCTCATAACGGGACGGCCTCTCTTAGCACACGATCCCGGATGCGTTCGCGCAGGCCGCGAGAAGAAGCGACATCGACCTTTTGCCCCAAAAGCTCCTCTAGTTGCAGCATGAGGGCCGCGTGATCCAGAAGCGTGCGCCCCGCGGCGAAATCGACGAGCAGGTCGATATCGCTATTCTGATCCGCATCGCCGCGCGCGACCGAACCGAAAAGACGTACGTTCGTCGCACCGAATCGCTCGGCAATCCGAAGAATCGCGTCTCGTTTTTGACTGATGACCTCACGTATTCCCATGACAAACCTCACTATGGCGACGCATCGATGCGGCATCATCATTTTATCAATCGCAGCCGAGTATGACAAATCGAATTATTTGATCTCCCGCCGCGCCTTCTCATAATCCACCGGCCGTTTCTCGACGAACGCCTGCATGCCCTCCGCGACCTCGGGCGACAGGTTATTCATCGCCAGAAACTCCTTCGCATGGCCGATCGTCAGGTGCCACGACAGGTTCCGCCAGAAATTGAGCTGCTCCTTCGCGTAGCGCAGGCAGACCGGAAACTTGTTAATCAGCTTCGTCGCCATCTCATCGACGGCCTGATCGAGCCGTGCGCGCGGCACCACCTGGTTGACCAGCCCCCATTCCAGCGCCTTGGCCGCCGGGATGTCCTCGCACAGGAACAGAATCTCCCGCGCCCGTCGCTCGCCGACGATCAGCGGTAGAAACTGCGTCGCCCCCGCTGCCGCGACGCTGCCCCGCGCCGCCCCGACCTGCTTGATGATGATGTCGTCCGCCGCGATGGCCAGGTCGCACGAGATGTTGAACTCGTTGCCCCCGCCGACCACCATGCCGTTGAGCCGGGCGATGGTCGGCTTGCCGATCTCGTGCAGTCGCTGGTGACACTCGACGAACAGGCCCATCCACTTCCAATACTTGTTCGGCCGGCCGATGAACTCCTCCGCCTGCTCCTTGACGTCCGCCCCCGTGCAAAACGCCTTGTCCCCCGCCCCGGTCAGGATCACGACGCGCACCTCGTCGTCCCACGCCGCATCCTGAAACGCGGCGTTCAACTCGACGAGCATCTCGCCATTGACGGCGTTATGCACCTTCGGCCGGTTGAACGTGATCGTCGCGCGGAGATCGCGCTTTTCATATTTGATGAGCTTGAAGCTGAACGACCCAGCAGGTTTTCCGTCAAAGTCTGGCACAACTTAACCTCCACCATTCCGCGAAGCGCCTAAGCCACTTCTTCCACAATGATCGCGGTACCACACTCCGGGCACACGCCGCTTAGGTTTCCGAAAAGATTGTATCCACATTGACTGCACGCGCCTTCGCCGCAAAGGGAACAGATGACATTTTTTCCTTTCAGGGTGTAACCGCAGTTGGAACAAAAAAAAGAATCAACCGCCTTTGGTTTCATCCGACGCAGAATCCACGGAATCCATAGAAGGCCGACGGCAAGCCCGATGCCGACAAATCGACGTGTTGCCGTGCCTCCTTGAAATCCGTAGAAGGATGTCCCTGCAATCATGGTGAAAACACCGATGATGATCAGTTTGCCAACGACGACCACCTTTCGAGCCGAAGGGCTCGTCGTGGGAAATCTTGTCGACTGAAGCTCGTAGTCTTCGCCTAACCCCAACTCACGCAACTTTCGACGTGTAGTTCTGCGCATGCGCGTTGATACAAAGTAACTCCCGGGCCACGTATGGTCCAAAATGGCTCTTAGTCTCGTCTTGATCGAAAACCGGTAATGGCGGCCGTCGGGGGTCAACGATATGCGACCGCTTTGGACTCGAGCTGCCAAGCTCTTCTTTACGCCGCTACGAAGCCTATCAAGGGTTGCATCGGGATCAAGGGTTCGCCGCACAGGTGCTTGTCCCATGCGGTCGACCGAATCGCGGTGAACGCTATAAAGGGTTGCCAAGTCGGCCATGTCCGGAATTTGTTGAATCCTCGTTTTGAGGGGACGACTTGGCCGGATCGGCGATCGGGAGTTATTGGTGTTCAACTCGAATTCATCGTAGAACTCGGTTGAGAACTCGAAAACGGAACCAGTGAAGGACCCCGGAATCATGGGCCGAACAGCGACCAGCGCCAACGCAGTATCTTTTCCACACTCATTCGCGTAAACGACGGCGTACGCAGTCATTCCTTTGAACGCGCCAGGTTGAATGAAACGGACGACTTCCACAAAACCCAATGGCGTCACTTGTTCTCTAACAAATGCAAAGTATTTGTTCGCTGACGCTGGTATTCGAGGATCATCCTCGGCGGCTCGAATGTAGAGCGATTCGGTTGCCAAGCGCGGGCCGCTCAAGGTGTTCAACAAGATGAACACGTAGAGGCCCAGGAAGACGCCGGTCCAGATCAATACCGACAAACCAATTCTCCCCGATGTTTCTTGATGCAATTCTGCATCGCTGCCGACCGGGTTCCGTGAATTGAACGCCGGGTCATGGGCACGGCTGCAAAACGAAGTGTGGGTTTATGCCTCAACCACCTCCGTAAAAAACATCCGCACATACTTCCCCGCGAAGCCCATCAGGTCCGCCGCCGCCGCCTTGCCCTCCGGGCTCTTCATCGCCGTCTTCAGCGTATCCATGTCCTTGAAATACAGGTGCGCCGCTAGATACGGCGTCTCGGTTCCCGGCACAGGCGAGCCGGTCACGCGCTCGATCTCGCTCCGCACCAAGCCCGGCATCTTCTTGGC
>CAYMXF010000071.1:11984-13384 GCA_964393935.1 uncultured Planctomycetaceae bacterium | reverse complement strand
GTGTGCGCGGTGATGATCGCGCCGAAACCGATCGTCACGTTGCGGCCGATATGTGTCAGGTATGGGTCCATGAATAGGGCGTCCGTGATGCAGCACGAGCGGCTGCGCGGACCGAAGAGCGGCGTGAACACCCAACACAATGGCGGCAAATTCGCCATTTGATAGACCAGAAACGCGGGAAATGGGGCTTCGTAGCGGGCCTTCGTCAGCGTCGCCAACAGGCAGGCCCAGATGAGCTGTCGATCTATCTTCTGACCCGGCGCGAGCGAGTAACGGCCCTCGCGCGGCGTCGGAATGGGCAGGCGTCCGACGAGCATCAGGACAACGTATGCCACGTTGAACAGCGCCATCCACTGAACCAGACGGACCGCCCAGCGCCCGGCAGTGGCGAGAGAGGCGCCGACCACCGGCTCCTTCGGCCAGGCGTCCAGCGCTGTCATGGCGGCGGTTGAAAGCGAAAAAGCGCCGGCCCACAGGAGCAGGCGAACGAACGCATCCAATGCGAGAAAGCATCGCAGGCCCGCGCGCGGGTCGAAAGAACGATCAGACGCGTTTGCCATAGACTCGACCTATGAGTGTACCGACGATCACGAAGCGCCTTCGTACCCGCTCACGGATCGGGAGGCAAGACGTTGATCAATAATACGAGATAACGTTCCGGACTATCGCCGCACGCGCGTGCCGTCGGCGAGTTGGTCGAGCCCGTCCACGGCGATGGACTGCCCGGGCGACAGGCCGCCGACGACTTCGATTTGGCCGACGACTTCGCGCCCGAGGGTGATCGGCGTCTGACGAAATCTCCCTTCCACCACGAGAAAGACCTGACCGGCCTTAGCACCGGTGTCGTGTCGGCACGCTGTAGCCGGAATCCAAATTGCCGAAGCGCCTTCGGGGACTCCGCTTGTCGGCGCTTCCGCTAGAAACGCGACCTGCGCCGACCCCTCGACGCGAAGATGATCGTCCGGATCGTCAATGCGGACTTTCACTTGTACCGTCGCCTTGGAATAGTTCGCCCCGGGGTCGATCCACAGGACGTGCCCGCGATAGCGCCGGTCTTTGTAAGCGTCCGGCGTAATGAGGCACGGAAGGTCTTTCTTCACCTTGGCGATATCCAGTTCGCTGATATCCACCTCGACGCGAAGCATCGTCATGTCGGCGATCAGGCCGAACTGCGCGTTGGCCGCCGCCCCCCACCCGATCAAGACGGCGACGAAATCACCGACCTCGACGTCGCGTTCGAGGATCACGCCGGAGATCGGAGCGAGCACATCGCAATCCGTCAATGCCTTCTGCGCCCCAGCCAGCGCCGCCTCGTCGGCGTTCACCTGCGCCTCGGCCTCCCCCAACGCCCGCTTGGAGTCGGCATGTTCGATCGGCGGAGCATTCTGCCCCTCGTAAAG
>CAYMXF010000071.1:0-11884 GCA_964393935.1 uncultured Planctomycetaceae bacterium | reverse complement strand
AGGGCGGGGGCCAGGGCGCCGGCCACGCCGACAAAGGTAGCCAATCCCAACGACGTGAGGACGATCTGCGGCGTCATCTTCAACTCGTATGCCAAAACCGTCCACGTCCTGTCCGATAAATAGTCCTGCCGCGACCCGCTGACCAACGAACTGAGGGCGAGTCCCACGACGCACGCCGTCAGACAGATCAGCAGCGATTCGATGACGAACGAACTAATGATCGCGCTACGTGAAAAACCCAGCGTCCGCAACATGGCGATCTCGCGGCGGCGGCCATCGACTGCGGCGTACATCGTATTGGCCACGGCAAAAACGGCGCCCACCGCCATCAACGTAATCAAGATCGTCGTCAGCCAAACGATCTCCCGGCTCTTGGCGGCAAGATCCGAGTAATAATCGACCTCGCGCTTGGCCTTCATCTTGACAACCGGCCCCTGGATGTACTCGATCGCGGTCTGCGCCTGATCGGCTTCTTGCAATCGAACCACCACGGACGACACGAACCGGCGGTCGAACGAATCGGTCAGAAGGGTCCGGCCGGACCAGATTTCGCTCTCCAGCGCGCCGCCTCCGGCCTCGAAGACGCCGACGATCTCATAGGACCGATTGCTCGTCTTGCCCATCACGACGTGCCCGCCGACGTGCAAACCGGTGAAACGTTCCCGCGCCGCCTTGCCGACAATGACTTCCATCGCGCCTTGCTCGAAGCGCCGTCCCTCGATCAACCGCACCTCGGGGTGAACTTCAAACGCGATCGAATCGACCCCGCGAACCGCGACATTCGCCTGCGCCCCGTTGGCCCCACGGCGAGGAATATTCGTCTGCACGCAAAGCTCCTGGCTGATCAGCGGCTCGCCGGCGGCGTCTCGCGCGACGCCGGGCGTCTGAACGAGCCGGGCCGCCTCGTAGGGCCGGACGAAGCTCGTGCTCTCCGCGGTCGCGCCGGTCTGGAGGGCCATAATGTTGAGCGGCGAGCCGCTGGCGCCCATCGACGCGCGGATGCCCGCGGCAAAAGAAAGCAAGACGGCAAGTACGGCGACGATCACGGTGACGACGGTGAACGTCAGCGTCGTGCTGAGCTTGCGCACGAAGAGGTTTCGCCAGTTGTAAATGAGCGGTAGGGCCATCTCGTTTCGCGCCCGGCGGGCCTATTCCAGATTCCTCAATGCCGTGACGACCTTCATCCTCGCCGCCAGCCAGCTTGGCCACGCGGCGGCGATGATCCCGATGACCAGTGCAATCGCCAGCGCCTGGCCGCATACATTCAGCTTGATCTGCAATGTTTGAATGAGCGGTACGGTGATGTTCTTCAGCGGCGTATGGGTGAAAGCGATGTAGGGAACCATCGCGCCGACCAAACCGCCGATCGTGCAGAGCAGGAGACTCTCCGCCTGGATCATCGCGAAAGTGAATCCCCCGGAGAAACCCAGCGACTTGAGCGTTGCCACTTCGTTGATTCGATCGCGAAAATTCATGCTCATCGTGTTCGCGGCGGCCATCACGGCGACGAACACCGTGAGGAGGGAGAGGATCGTCAGGTTCTTCGGAAGATCAAATTGCTGGGTGATGAACTCGTTCATGAACGTCTTTTCATCCTGCGACTTCGTCTCGTCCCGGGAGCCCGCGAAATATTTGTCGATCTCACCTCGATAGAAGTCGAGGTCCTTCTTGCTGGCGCACTTCACAAAGAAAAAACTGACCAGTCCCAGAGGCAAATCCTCTTCCTTCTCAAGTTCTCCCTCGAAGTAATCGCGACGAAACCAATTGGTCACGAAATCCTCGGCGTTCGGCATAATCGAGACCACGTGAAACTCGAGCGGCCGATACGGCGGCACCGACGGCATGATCGAAATTCGATCGCCCACTTTCCAACCCATCTCGCCGGCAGCGCTCCGGCCAAGCATGATCGCTTGGCGATCCTTTTTCCATGCCTCAATCTCTTCCGACGTAAGTTTGTGCTCAGGAAAACATTTGAAAAACGTGTCGGGATCCACGGCGATCGACGATAGCGGTGTCGGATCGTTCTCGCGCTGCCCGCCGATCCAGCGAAGGCTGCAAACCGCCAGGATGCGCTTCCCCGTCGGGTCCAGGGCCTCGATCTTGCGACGATGCCCCTCCGGCAACGGATTGACGATGGACGTCTTTTGCGTGATGGCGATGCGAAGCTGTTTGCCCGCGTTGTCCAGAAAGTGACCGACGCCGTCCACCACGGACATCGCCAGCACATAGACCGTAATCGGCAGCGCCACCGCGGCGCACGTCAACACGGTCCGCCGCAGATTACGCGTCAAGTTGCGTCCGAGATAGAGAAGACGGAGCGTCAAAGGAGCGCGCCAAGGTGGGAAAAAGCGAATGGCGAATCGTGAAGGGCAAAACGAGGCCATTCGCGCTCGGCGCAACCCCGGACTTCCCGTCTTTCGCTATTCGCTATTCGCAATTCGTCATTCATCTTTCATGCTTGCCGCAGCGCCGTCACCACCTGCACCCGCGCGGCGCGGAGCGCCGGCACCACCGCCCCCAGCACGCCCACCACCGCCACCGAGACCAGCGAAATGGCGACGATGAGCGGCGTCATGCGAATCTCGAACGCCATCGTCGTAAAGGTGGTCTTTCCAAACATGTCCTTGGTGTTACCGGCCAGGGCCAGCCAGGTCTCGCACCCCAGACAGCCGATCACGCCCCCGAGAAGCGAAAGCAGCATCGCCTCGATCACCACGCTGATGAGGATTTGCCCGCCGGAAAAACCGATCGTCCGCAGCATGGCGAACTCCCGAACCCGGCCGGCGACGGAGGCGAACATAGTATTGGCGATGGAAAACGCCGCCGCCGCGCACATGATCGCAACCAATATCGAAACGATCATGAGGTATATCTTGATGTTCGTGGACTGTTCCTCCCAATACTCCGGCTCCGTCTGCGCCGTCAGCTCGATCGACGGCCCTTCGATCGTCTTGACCACTTGGGCCGGATCGACGTCGGAAGCAAGCTGCAATCCGACGGACGAGTACATCGTCCGCTGGTAGGAGTTCATCAACGTCGTCAGCGGCCCCCACACCTCGCTCTCCATCGGCCCGCCGTCCGCGGAAAAGTAGCCCACGATCTTGTAACCGCGGTTGCCGCTGTAGCCCAAGTTGATCGTCGTGCCGATCTCCAACCCGCCGAATTGCTTCGCCGCCGTCTGACCGACGATGACCTCGAGCGCCCCTTCGTGGAAGTTCTCTCCGAGCAGCCTGACGTTCTTGTGGACCTTGAACGCCTCCTGCGTGACGCCCCGTACGGCAACATTCGCATTCGTTGTGCCGCCGTCCCGCACGCGCGGCAGCGACACCTGCACGATCATCTCGGGGCTCTTGAGCTGCTCGCCCCCGGCATCGGTGAGAATCTCCCGGTTGAGCTGCGTTAGTTTGTTGTATTCGTCGGTCGGGATGGCGCTGTTCGTCTCCGAAGTCGAGCCCTGCTTGAGGACGATCAGCTTGTGGCGATCGCTGGCAAAGGAAAGCGACCGAATGAGCGCCGTCCGAAAGCCCAGCATCCACGAAAAGACGCCGACTACCGCCGCGATGACCAGGACCGTCAAAACTGTGGTCGTCTTGCGAACCAGCAGATTCCGCCAATTGTACGACAAGGGCAGGGCCAACTTTTGCTCTCTCTTAGCCAGGGTTCCGCAAGGCATCCACCGTACGCAATCGCATGGCACGAACCGCCGGCGTCAAGCCCGCGGCCACGCCGACCAACAGGGCGATGACCAGCGATGCGATCACGGCCGTCGGAGAAACCGTCAGCGCGGAAATCGGCAGGAACCCCATTTGCCGAATGGGGAATGCAAGGAGAAAGATCACCGCCGGGACGATGCCGATCATGGCTCCGAGCAGCGCCATCGATACGCTCTCCCCGAGCACGATGAAAAAAATCCGCCGATTCTGAAATCCAATCGCCTTAAAAACCGCCAACTCCCACGTCCGATCGCGAAAGCTCATCATCATCGTATTGCCCGCCACCAGCGCGATGATCACCACGACGACGATGGCCATCGCCTGCATCAGCCCCGGCAAGTTGCCCGCCGCCTGGGCGAAGCTCGCGCCGAAGGCGTTCTCGTCCTCCGACTTCGTCTCGTTAGGGCTGTTGGCGAAAGTCGTATCGATCTCGGTCTGAAGCGATCGCATTTCATCGACGCCGTGGCACTTGATCCAGAAAATATTGCAGGAGGAATTGTTTACCTCGCCCGCATCCTTTAACGACTCCGACAGGAATTCCCGCCGAAAATAGAGTACGTTCGTCCGCGACTTCGTGGGGATGATCTTGATGACGTGAAATTCAAGCTGTAAGTAGGGCGGCACCGTGCTTTGCAACACGACCCGCTGCCCCGGCGACCAGTGATAGGTCTCCGCCACGTTGACGCCAATCACGCACGCCTGCCGATCCTTTTGCCACGCCTCGATGTCCGTCGGGCTCATCTCCGCGTCGCCGTACACGATGGGAAAAGTATCCGAATCCGCCGCGAGGCTTTGAACAACGTTCTGAGTGTTCGGCACCTTTCCGCCGAACCAGCGCATCCCGCAAATCGCCGTCAATCGCTTGCGATCCGGGTCCAGGGCCTCGATCTTGTTTCGCGTCCCCTGCGGCAGCATGTTGATGATCGTTGTCTTGTGGTGCACCGCCATGCGCAATTCTTTGGCATTGGCCTGCCCGATCTGGATCAAAGCGACGACGAAGGAAATGGCCGCGACGAAAATCGCCATCGGCAGCGCAAACGCGGCCACCGTCAACCCCGTCCGCAACGGATTGCGCCTTAAGTTTTGAAGCAGTACATAAGTGATCGTCATCTCAAATCGCCCGCCTGCTCATATTCTGAAATCTCAAATCTGAGACTTCAAATCCGTATCTGCGTCCATCTGCGTCATCTGTGGATATCGTTTCTTCATTTCGGCGTTTCGGCGTTTTGGCGTTTCCCCTCTAGTTCGCCGTCGCCATCCTCGGCCTCGCCGCGTTGATCTCCTCGCGCTCCAGCACGCCCTTATCGAGGTGGACCGTCCGCTGACCGTGCGATGCCGCGCGGGGATCGTGCGTCACCATCAGGATCGTCTTGCCCATGTCCGAGTTCAACACGTTGAGCAGGTTCAGGATTTCCTCCGACGTCTTCGCGTCCAAATCGCCCGTCGGCTCGTCGGCCAGGATCACATCCGGATCAGTCACGATCGCCCGCGCAATGGCGACGCGCTGCTCCTGCCCGCCGGAGAGCTGATTCGGTCGATGGTCCATCCGGTCGGTCAGCCCCACCACATTCAGCGCCGTCTCTACTCGCTCGCGCCGTTCGGTCGAGGACATCCTGAATAGCAACAGCGGTAATTCGATGTTCTGCGCCGCCGTCAACACCGGAACCAAGTGATACATCTGGAAAATGAAGCCGACGTGGCGGCTCCGCCAACTCGTCCGCTCGCGCTCGGTCATCTGTTCGAGATGAGCGTCGCCGACGCGGACGGTGCCGGCCGTCGGCGAATCCAGGCCGCCGATCAAGTGCAGCAACGTGGACTTGCCCGACCCGCTAGGCCCCATCAGAACCACGAATTCGCCCGCGGTAATGTCGAGGTCCAGACCCTCCAGAACAGGAATGTCGATCCGGTCCTTCTGATAGACCTTTCGCACACTTCTCAACTCGATATCCGCATTGCTCATCGTCGCCTCCGGCGGGAATCACCCAAGGAAGGAATCAGTCGAAGCATGAACAGTATAACCTAGCGATCCGATTGCGTCTCGGCAGCCTGCCGCGCCTGCGCGGCGGCCAGACCCCGTTTCGCGGGCTCGTACTCCGGACGAAGACGGAGAACCTCGCGATATTGATCGGCGGCAGCCGTCCAACGTCGGCGTGCCATGCAGACCTCCGCCAAAGCCGAGCGCGCGTCAATGTAGTCCGCCTGAAGGCGAATAGCTTCAGAGAATCGTTGCTCGGCTTCTTCAAGCGCGCCTTGACGGGCATTGGCCAGGCCGAGGTTGTACTGCGCCTCGGCGTGACGGGGTTTAAGGCGAACGGCTTCGGCCGCCTCTTCGGCGGCCTCCTTGTTCTTTCCTTTCAGCAGCAACAGCGCGGCGAGATTATTGTGTACCTCCGGCGCCTCCCCGCGAATCGCTAACGATTGGCGAAAAAACTTCTCCGCCTCGTCGAGTTGACCATTTCTCGCCAAGGCAAGCCCGAGGTTGTTGGCCGCATCCGCCAACACCGGGTGCAAACGCAGCGCCTCGCGGTATTCCGCAGTGGCTTCGTCGATTTTGCCCAGCTCGAAGAGGGCCGCCCCGAGGTTGCTGTGATACCACCCGTTGTCGGATTCGAGAGCGATGGCTTGATGATAGATTGACACGGCCTCTTCGCGCAGCCCGCGCCGCGCGGCGTCAGCGGCCAGGTCGTTGTAGAGCGGCGCGGCCTTCGGCGCGAGGGCGATCATGTGACGATAGAGCGTCTCGGTATCTTTCCAGTGCGAGAGATAGCTCCGGGTCGCATGTGCTTCGGCGCCGGCCAGTAATAGCACGACGCCGGCGACGGCGATTCGCCGGACCGTGTTCGACGCTCGACTCGAAACGCCGTGCCAAAGCCGACACAGAAGCCACGCGACGATCATGCAAATCCCCAGCGCAGGAAAATAAGCGTACTTGTCTGATGCGATCACGTTGGAGAACCCGACGATTTGCATCGTGGGGAGAATCGCGACGAAGAAAAACAGCCAGCCGACCGCTACGGCCCGCGTCCATCGCAGAGACGCAACCAATAGCGCGAGCAATAAGCCCGTCCCAATCACTCCGGCCAAGATCATCGGATGCGCGAGGCTCATCGGATCGGGATAGGGATAATGCGCCGAAAGATCATGGGGCCGGATGATCTTATAGAGATAGAAGACGATGTTATGGCAGAGTACGAGCGGAATCCGCGCGGGCCCGTAATCGTGCGGAAGTTGAACGGCCGCGGAACGAGACTGTGAAACGAACGTGATAACGGCGAAGACGCCGGCCAAAAGCAAAAAGGGTATCCTCTCCAAAAGCGTGCGCCGCGAAAATCGCCGCAACGGCCAGACATCAAGCAGGATGAGCAGCAGCGGCAGCGGCGTCACCGTCGGCTTGGAGAGGATCGCCAGGATGAAGGCCGCCAACGCCCCCCAATAAGCCGCACGACTCGACGACCAAACCCATCGGACGTACAGCACCAAGCAGATGAGCGCGAAGAAGGTGGCCAAAAGCGTCTTGCGCTCGCCGACCCAGGGGATCGGCTCGACCGTCAGCGGATGAACGCCGAACAGCAATGCCGTCAGTGCGGCGGGCCACATCGCATCAGGAGTTCCCTCGGCACTGAGCTGTTCGCGTCGTCGCCCTCCCACGTTGGGCCGCGACCCGAAGGGGAGCGGAGTACGTGAGAAGATCGAATAGAGAAAAACCCACACGAACGCCGTGTTCACAATGTGCAAGATCAAATTGGTGCGGTGGAAAGGCCGAACGTCGTAGGGACCCTCGGCGAAAGGGTAATCGAGCATCAAGGAGATCATGGTGAGCGGTTGGTAATACCCGCCGACCGTGGATGGCTTGAGGACCTCCGACAGTAACCGCCCGGCACTGGCCCAACTTGGCTGTTGAACCAGGAGGTTTTTGGTCAGGTATTGCTCGTCGTCAAAAAGCAGGGCTTTCGCGGAGAGTGCGGGGTAATGGACCCAAAAGACCGATGCACAGAGACAACCCGCAACGACTATGACGGAAGCGAAGTACTTGAGATTGATAAATCGGGCAACCGTTGGCATTCCAGAAATCTATGGCCGCCTCACCAAAGCCACAAGAATTCGGCAAGAAAACCTTGACATATAGACTAACGACTATGTATAATCAAATCGATGGCCAGAAACGCCGCAACGATAGACGTCTTCCATGCCGTTGCCGACCCTACTCGGCGACGGATTCTTGACCAGTTGGTTGTGGGTGAAAAAGCCGTCATGGAGCTCGTCTCCGGGTTCCAAATAAGCCAGCCATCGATCTCCGAACATCTTAGAATTCTCCGGGAAGCCGGGCTCGTTGCCGTTCGCAAGCTGGGACGCCAACGTTTATATAGGATAACACCTATGTATCTACAAGAAATAACGGCCTGGGTTGCGACCTACAACCGCTTCTGGGATCACCGGCTTGATGCCCTGGGGGCTCATCTTGAGGCAACACACGGCCAAGATTCGACAACATATAGCCATATGCCTATGGAGATCGACTGATGTTAGACTCAATCCACAAAAAGGCCTTCTACCCCTACCCTCCTGAGAAAGTTTGGGTCGCCCTGACCGACCCTCGAGCCCTAGCCGAATGGCTCATGCCCAACGACTTCAAGCCTGTCGTGGGTCACAAATTCATCTTTCAGGTCGACCCCATGCCCGGCTGCGTCGAGATCACCGAATGCGAGGTCCTTGAGGTCGAGCCCCCTCGCAGACTTGTGTATACCTGGGTCCCAGCACTGAAAAAGGCTGGTGGCGTCCGACCGCCCCCGTCAAAAGTCTCCTGGTCCCTCGTGGCCGAAGGGGACGGCACGCGCCTCTCTTTCGATCACACCGGTTTGACCCAAGCCTACCCCTGGTGGCAACGGTTTATGCTCCGCTTCGGATGGGGCACAATGGTCAAGCGCTGGATCCCCAAGTGCGCTGGCAACGTCGGACCGGACGGCTGCTTTACTCCGGGAGCCTTCCCTTTGGAAAAACGATGCTACAAGTGCAAGACCATCCCGCCGCACCTGACGAGGTAGCAGCGCTGTGACACGATGCAACGACGTTCACCTGGTACGGCGGGATGGACGAGCCGATGATGGACGTCCACAGCCGGATGGTGAAGTACCAAACGAAGATCATCGACGACGACAAGCACGTCTTCACGATCTACGACCTCCACGCCGGGGACAATTACAAGGTCCTGGAGATCGAATACACCCGGGCGAAGTGAGCGGAAACCGCTCGAAGCTCGCGCCATCCCGGTGCAAGGCTCGAAGGCCCTCTTGAGCCGAGCGGGCGATCGCTGATATCGTCAAGGAGTGGCTCGAACGAAAAAGGCAATCTCGGCCGCACCGAATGGATCGGCGAGCCGCATGACCCCGGCAGGGGCGACTGCGCCGTTGCTCCGGCTAGCGTGCTTGATCGCGGTCGTCGTCGGGGCCGTCATCGCCACACATTGGCCGGTGTTATCAGCGCAGGCCCTGTCGCTCGATGACGATCAGTTCTTCGCGGACAATCCCCTGGTCACTCACCCGAGTTGGGCGTCGGTCGGGAGATTTTTCTCGGAAGTCCTGCAACCGTCGACGGTATCGGGCTACAACAACTACCTGCCGATGACCATGACCTCGCTCATGGTCGATTATGCAGTCGGCGGACACACGGCGGACCTCCGCGCTTACCATCGAACGAATCTCGCCCTCCACGCGGCCAATACCGCACTGATCATATTGCTCTTATATGTCCTCTTTGGACAAGCCGTGCCCGCCGCGCTCGTGGGCCTGTTGTTCGGCGTACACCCGCTCAGCGTCGAGCCGGTCGCCTGGGTCGCGGAGCGCAAGGGCCTCCTGGCGGCGTTCTTCGCACTTTGTTCTCTGATGGCTTACATGCATTTTACTCGCGCGGGCTCCCGCAAATGGTTGTGGGCATCGCTGGTGATCTTTATTCTTGCCGTCCTCTCGAAGCCGACGGCCATTGTCTTGCCGGCCATGATGCTCCTGCTCGACTTCTGGCCGTTGGGGCGCCTCCGGCTCGCCTCGCTCAAAGAAAAAATCCCCTTATTCGCCGTCGCCGCCGTTTTCGTCGTCATCACCCTCCTCTCGCGCGGCCGAACCACGGAGAACATCGCGCAGGAATCCCGGATTCGATCGGCCTCCCTGGAGATCCCCTGCTACATTTTCGTCTTCTACTTTCGCAAGCTCTTCTGGCCGGCAAACCTTTGCTCCGTTTATCTCTTGCCCCGGGATATGGCGATTTCCAATCCGCCGGTCGCCTTGTCGATCGTCGGCGTCCTCCTCATCGCGGCCCTCGCGCTGATATCGCTGCGCTGGACGCGGGCGGTTCTGGCCGGCGTTGTTTTTTTCCTCATCGGAATCGCTCCCACCCTCGGCGTCGTTCGCTACAGTTGGGTGACGCATCACGACAAGTACGTGTACCTGCCCGCCGTTGGCCTATTGATGATCCTCGCGTGGGGCATCGGCAAGGTCTGGGATTCCGCGATGGGCCGGCGCGCGTGGCGCAAGGCGTCGGTGGTCGCGCTCGCGCTTCTCGTTTCAACGGGAGAAATCGCCGGGGTCCGAGCCTACCTGCCACACTGGTCAGATTCGCTCGCACTATACGAACACATGGCGCGAGTGGCGCCGGAAGCTCCGGTGGTTCACAACAACCTTGGGCATGTGTATTTCGATCTGGGCAGACGAGAGGAAGCGATCCATCAGTTTCACATCGCCTTGGACCAACTGCCGGATGACGTCAACGCGCTTTACAACCTGGGCGTTGCCGTTGCCCAAAAAGGCGAGTTGAAAGAGGCGATCCAACTTTTTCAGAAAGCAGAGCAGCTCTCACCGAACGATGCCGCGGTTCAGTACAACTTCGGCTTCGCGCTGTATTCGGGCGGCCGGATAGACGATGCGATGCCCCGCCTGCGTCGTGCAATCGACCTGAAGCCCGACCATGCCAAGGCCCACCAAACCCTGGGCCTGGCGCTGGCGGGATCAGATCACCCCGCCGAGGCGGCCGCGCATCTCCTCGAAGCGGCGAGGCTTCGACCGGAATCGCCGGACATTCTGAACACCGCCGCCTGGGTTCTCGCGACGCATTCTGACTCAACCGTTCGCCGGCCCGGTGAGGCGATTCGTCTGGCCCTTCACGCGGTGGACCTCACGCAACATCATGACGCCGGGGCCCTGGACACCCTTGCCGCCGCGTACGCTTCCGAAGGACAGTTCGGCCTGGCCCTAGAGACGGCCCAAGCGGCGCTTGCCTTGTGCGACACGACTCGAACCCCATCGCTGGCCCGCGAGATTCAAGAACGAATCCATCTGTACCAACAGGCCAAACCGTATCGGGAACCCGCCCCACCCCGTCCATCGCCGCGCTGAATCGCTCCTCGGGCTTCGCCGATTCAATCCGCGTGGCAAGGTCCGTAGAATGGTCTCGATGTCGGTATTCGACAATCTAGTTGCGTTCGCCCGTCGCCGCCGTGGGATCGTCGTCATCTGTTTTCTTGGTGTCGTATTATTGGCACCCTTCAGCCGCGTCCTTCTCCATCCCTCCGCCGCCATTCTCGGCCAAAAGAGCTGTGACAGCCCGTCCATGTTCTTTTTCCTCTACGACTTTGCCGCGCGGTGCTGGCTCGGCGGCGAAATCCCCCTCTGGAATCCGCACATCATGCTGGGCATCCCGTTCCTGGGCGAAGGCCAAGCCTCGATCTTCCACCCGCTCACGGCCTTCTTTCTATTTCTCCCGACCGGCGTCGCGATGAATGCCATGATCCTCTCCTGCGTTCTGTTGGGCGGTCTGGCGTTCTATGGCTACTTGCGCTCGATGGATCTCAGTCGAACCGCCTCGGTGCTGGGTGCGATCACCTGGAGCTTTTCGTCCGTGCCCATTTCCCGAATCTATGCCGGCCATCTATCCATCCTCCTGGGCTTTCCGGCCTGGCCGTTCGTGCTCCTATGCTGGCACCGGTATCGGCGCGACCGCCGACTACGCCACTTGGCCTTGCTCGTCTTGGGCTATGCCTCGCTGCTCCTCGCCGCCCATCCGCAACCGACCTTCATCTTCTCGCTCTTCTTCCTGCTCTACGTCCTCATTCTGGGCGTCACCCGTCCCGGCGATGCGGGCGCGGCCAAGTGGGTGCGGGAACTCCTCCGGCTCGGCCTTTTCCT
>CAYMXF010000070.1:1898-13576 GCA_964393935.1 uncultured Planctomycetaceae bacterium | reverse complement strand
GGATCGGCGACGGTTTTCTCGAAGGGGTAGAGATTCACGACGACCATGTCGATGGGCGTGATGCCCTGCTCAGCGAGTTGCCGCATGTGATCGGGGTTGTCGCGGTCGGCCAGGATCGCCGCGTGGATCTTCGGGTGCAGCGTCTTGACCCGGCCGTCGAGCATCTCCGGAAAGCCCGTGACCTCCTCGACGAGCGTGACGGGGATGCCCGCCTCCTTGAGATGCTTGGCCGTGCCGCCGGTAGAGATGATCTCGATGCCGAACTCATCGACCAAGGCCCGCGCGAACTCGGCGATGCCGGTCTTGTCATAGACGGCGATGAGGGCTCGACGAATCCGGTTTTCCGCCATTTTCGGTCATCCGGGCGCGAGAAAGGATTCTCGCGCCAGCGAGCGGGGGTGGCACGGTCTGGCGAAGCCAGGTCGCCACAGGCGACTCGACGAGGCGAGCCGTGGTCCGCGTTTCCAACACGGCCTGTCCGCTTCGCGGTCAGACCGTGCCACCCCTCACCGCTTCTATCCGTTCAACAAAAACGGGCCGATTCGTTAGAAACGAATCGGCCCGTAGCCTAGCAGAATTGATTCTCGAGGCAATCGCACCGTGGCGGCCGTTAGGAGCCGCCGTCGGAATCCTTGTCCTTGCCGTTGTCGTCCTTGCCTTCCTCATCTCCATCGGAGTCCGCGTCCTCGTCGGAGCTCTCGTCGTCTCCACCTTCCTCAGCCTCGTCGGCCGGTTTGGACGTCGCGGACTCGTCTTTCTCGGCGCTCTTGTCTTCATCCTCGTCGGCAGGCTCGGAGGTAGTGGACTCGTCCTCCTTGGCCTTCTCATCGGCCTTCTCTTCGCCGGACTCATCCGCCGCCGGTTTTTCCTCGCCCTCTTCACTCTCTTCAGCGGCGCCTTCCTCCTCCGACTCGTCGCCCTTCTTGGCGGCCGGCTTAGCGGCCGGCTTGGCCTTGCCCTCCGGCTTTGCGGGCTTTTCCTTCTCTCCCACCAAGCCTCGTCCGCCCACTGGCGTCGCCGTGCTCTTGCTCGTGAGCCAGTCCTCTTCAAAGAGAATCTCCGGCAGCTTGCTCTTAACGGGGGCTTCTTTCGGCTTGACCGCTTGATGCGCGGCATCCACCCCTTCGGCGACCTTCGCGCGGCGGTCGTTCCGCAAGACGTCGACCACCTGCTCCGGTGTTAGTCTTGGCGCATCCTTGGACCGTAGGCACGCGAGGGCCCCGCCGCGACTAGCGAGATAAATCGCCTGATCCGCCTGCGAGGCCGCGGCGAATTCCACCATCGCCGTGCTGAGCGTCTGCTCGACGATTCCGTTGGTCGAGCCGACCTTGAGCACCTCGTGTGAACCCGCCGACAGCAGATAGCTGTAGCGGCCGAGTTGCACCAGGAACTGACCGCCCTCCCGCCGTTGCCAGACTTGCTCGCCCGTCTTAGCTTCGAGGGCAAAAAGCCATTCTTCCGGGATCGACTGATAGACGCGATCCAACGCCACCACGGGCGTCTGCATCAGCGGCTTATCGAATCGAACTCGCCATCGCCGCTTGCCGATAATGCGGTCGAGGCAATAGAGCGATCGATCGCTCGACGCGACATAGACCGCCTCGCCACTCACGATGACGTCGGCAAAGACCGGCGCCTCAGTGGCAAACACCCAATTTTTCTCTCGGTCGTCCTTGGTACACGAAACAACGCGCCCGTCCAGTCCGGCGAAGTAAAGTTGGCCGCGATCGATCACCGGCGTGCCCGCCACGGTGTTGGGCGTCATCAACTGCCAGTATTGGGTGCCTCGCAGGATGTCGAGCGAGTAGAACCGCTGGTTCGCCGCGCCGACGTATATCCGTTTTTCATCGGCCACCGCGGCGCAACTCGCCGCGAACGGCAGCTTCACTTTTTCCAGCGGCACTTCCTTGTCGCCCAAAACGCGGTCGCCCGGGCGGACCGTCGCGCTGCCCTCCAACCGGGTCAGCTTACCCATGGAGTTGCGGTTTTGAACCGACGTCAGCCGCAACTCGGCCAGTGCCGACGCTGATCCCGAGACTTCGCCAACCTCGTTCGGTCGATAGACCTTGAGAACGTCGCCCGCGCGGACGCCGTGCGCCTCGCCGACGCTGATCGTCACCGTGTCGTGCTGCACTTCAATGACGACGCCGTTGATTTTACGAGGCTCACCCGCCGGCTCGCCGGTCCGACGGTTCAGGACCATCACCGTGCCGCCGGTCGTGAAGAAGACGTAGTCCTTTCCGTGCGAAGGCCCTCGGATCGCCTGATCCTCTTCAGCAAGAAGCGCGGACCATCGAATGATCCCCGTCGGAGCATGAACGGCATAAACACGATTAGCGTTGGTCAGGACATAGAGGCTGTCATCAAGTAGGGAAACCCGCGAGACCGCCTCGCCGCCGGGCAGCTTCAAATCCAGCTCCCAACTCCGCTGGAGGCCAAACCCCGTCAAGGCGGCAGGGGCCACCAAGTCCGCGCGGACGGCCGTCGAGGCCGCGCCAAGGTACGCGCAACCTAGAACACAAATAGCTCGGAAAGTCCGTCTCACGATCATGCTCTTTCCTCCTGGCACGTCGCCGCGACTTAATTCCCCGACAAAGGGAAGCCGTCGGGCTCTGGCGGGCTAGGGTGGCAGGATTTGCGATACCGGGCGTATCGCACAGGCTGGCCGATGTCTTACTAATTTAAGGGACATGAGGGGCGTGAATCAAGCCAAATGGTGAGAACCCTCTCGGTGTAACGCGAATAACGCCATGTCAGACCGTGCCGTCAACCTATTTTTGGCTTGGCCGATAACGGTGATTTGAAGGACCCTTTCGTTCGTCCGCCGCGGGGGTCATTACTGGCCCCAACACCGCCGGCCAAAAGTGTTCGCTTCCGGAGGGACAGTAAACACCCCTCCCCCTTGCAAATGGCTATCTTCGTGGGGATAATCTGGTAAACCTGTTGGGTGTGCCCGGATTTCGATTCGCCGGGTCGCCTTTGCGGGTTCTCACCAGATGCCGCTCAGCGTCGACCAACGCAAGCGGACGACAAAAAACACGCGCCGTGGGCTGCGACATCCCTGCCGGGGGGCGGGTGGAAAGAGCGAGCGAGAGAGTTCATCCCAACCGGCCTCCAGCGCGATACAAACCAGGAGGATTGCCGTGAGCGTCCTGACAAAAGTGCTGGTCACGTTGCTGACCTTCTTGTCCATCGCCCTGAGCATGCTCGTCGTATCGGCCTTCGCCCAGCAGCAGAACTGGAAGGCCTCCGCCGAGGAATGGCAGACGGCCGCGACCGCCGCTCAGGCTAAGGAGCGGACCGTCTCGGCCAACGCCGCCCTCGAAAAGCAGCGTGCCCTCGATCAACATCTCGCCGACACGGCGACGATCAACAAGCTCAACGGTGAAATGGCCGCCAAGGAGGGCAAAGTCACCGAATTGGAGCGGGCCGTCGCCGAAGCCCAGAGCAAACTGACGATCGAGCAGGGCCAGGTCACCAGCGCCACCGATCAAAGCAAAATGGTGTTCGCCGCCCTCAATAAGGAAAAAGAGTTCAGCGCCAAGCTCGCCAAACGCAATAGCGAACTGGAACGCGGTAACATCGACCTCACCGACCGCGTCAAGGAACTGACCACGAACATAGAAATGGCCAAGGCCCAGGTCCGTGCCCTTCAGCAGCAGATCGCGTCGATGGATGAAGGTAGAGCCGGCGGCAGTCCGACCGGCCTCGCCCAGGCGACGCAGATTCCCAGTGGGGCCGCTTCCGTCGAAGGTCGAGTACCTTCCGTTCAGGCCCCGGAAGGCGGCGGAATGGCCATGCCCATCCGCGGCGAAGTCACCACCGTCAAGGACGATCTCGCCAGCATTTCCGTCGGAGGCGCCGACGGGGTCGCCCATGGGATGACCTTCCTGATCTATCGCCGAGCCGGATCGGGCGGGAAACCCCAGTACCTCGGCACCCTGCGGATCACCAAGGTCGAGGCCAACCAGGCCGCCGGCCAGATCGAACAGTCCGAGGGCGACATCCGACCCGGCGACATGGCCCGCGATGAGGCCAGCTTTGCCATGAAGGGGTAAACCCCCTGTGAGCTACGGGAATCAACCTCGGCAACCTAATTGCCGATCAATGATTACGACCGACAAGGAGCTAGATCAATGACCCAGCTACCATCCACCCCCAGCGGCCCATCCTCACGAGGCCGCCCGAGCAATGAAATCTATACAGTCATGGTCGCCATCGCCCTCGCCACGGTCGCAGGCACGTTGGCCTTCGCCATCCTTCGGTGTATCGACCTGCTCGGCAAGCCCTTCCCCGGGATCTAACCTTCCAGACCGACACGATACAATTCACAAGAGCACCCCATCAGCTTCCGCGCACTTTTTTGATCTTCTCCATTTCGCGCTATAGCGTACCGCACGGCCGGGTGTAGAATGCCGCCCTTGGCTGAGCGGGACTTGGTTTCTCAGGTCGCCACGGCGACTCGACTGGGCGAGCCGCTCGATCGAACGGATTGTGCAACATCGCGTACTAGCCTAGAAGGGATTCGCTGCCTTGTTATTCGACTCGCTCCTCGGGATGTTCAGCGTCGACATGGGAATCGATCTGGGCACCTGCAACACATTGGTGTGCGTCAAGGGTGAAGGGATCGTCCTCAACGAACCCTCCGTCGTCGCCGTGCGAAAAGGCACCAACGAAGTGCTCCAAGGCGGCAACGCCGTCGGTCTCGTCGCCAAAGAGATGCTCGGGAAAACGCCCGGTTCGATCATGGCCATCCGCCCGCTCAAGGACGGCGTCATCGCCGACTTCGATATCACCGAGGCGATGCTCGGCTATTTCATTCGCAAAGTTCACGGCGGTCGCCGCTTCATCCGCCCGCGCGTCGTCATCGCCGTCCCCTCCGGCATCACCGCCGTCGAGAAACGCGCCGTCTATGGCTCCGCCGAACGGGCCGGCGCTCGCCGCGTTTATCTGATTCAGGAGCCGATGGCCGCCGGCATCGGGGCCGGACTGCCCATCGCCGAGGCCCGTGCGAGCATGATCGTCGATATCGGCGGCGGCACGACCGAAGTGGCGATCATGGCGCTGGCCGACATCTCCGCCAGCACGTCCCTTCGCGTGGCCGGCGACGACTTGGACGAATCGATCATCGCCCACATGAAGCGCACTTATAACATGCAGATCGGCCCTCAAACCTCCGAAAACGTCAAGATTCAAATCGGCTCGGCCGCCGCGATCGAGCAGGAGTTGACGATGGAGGTCCGCGGCCGCGACATGATCAGCGGCCTGCCCCGCAAGACCGTCATCACCAGCCAGGAGGTCCGCGAGGCCCTTCGCGAGCCGATCAGCCAGATTCTCGAAGCCGTCACGCACACGCTCGAACACTGCGAGCCGGAACTCGCCGCCGATCTCGTCGAGAACGGAATCCATCTTTGCGGCGGCGGCGCGCTACTGCGTGGATTGCACACCGTCATGTCCGAAGCGACCGGCCTGGACGTCAAGGTCGTCGACGACCCGCTTTCCTGCGTCGCCCGCGGCACGAGCGTCTATCTCGAAAACCTCGCCGAGTGGCGCAAGACGATGGAATCCGACAACGGCATGATGTAACTTGGTTCCCTCCCCTTGCGAAGGGGAGGGTTAGGGTGGGGTCGTACCAATCACCGCGCCGGGAAATCGCGTCGCACAAACACCGTCAATCCGACGACCCACCACACCGCCGCCGCACCGACCAGCACCTCGATATCGCCCCACCGATACGCCGCGTCGTGGACGATCATCGACGTCTGGTAGTAGTGCAAAAAGTCGCTCCACGCCAATACGTCCAGCGCCGGCCATAGGGCCCGCAGCAAATTGAGCACGAACGCATAAAACACCAGAAAAAACGACGCCGCCACGGCCGGTCCCCGTCGGCTGTTCATGGCCGAAATCGCCAGCGCGAAGCTGGCGATCAGAACGTAAACGGCATACAGGTGCCACGTCACACGAACGAGCAGGTCCATCCGCACGTCAGCCGCGCCGACAATGATTTTTCCGATCGCGGCCCCCGTCCAGACCCCCCAGCAGAGCGGCAAGCCCATCGCCAACAGCGTCACCCCCACCGTCACATAAACCGCGCATCGGCGGATCGGCAGCGTCGCCACCATATCCATCGTTCCCCGGTCCATCTCCCCCGCCAGCACGCCACTGGCCATCGTCAGTGCAAAAATGATGAGCAGGGCCCAAATCAGCGGATGGGTGAAACCGAACGCGGAGATCGCCGTCGGGCTCATATAGGCCGTCGGATCGGAACCGATCATGACGGTCAAGAACCGGCGAATGAACGGAAGCTTGATGAAATCATTTTTTTGCTCAAAGACGCCGGAATGAATGGCCAGCATGAAGAGCACGAGAACCACGATGAGCAAAAGCAGGATCGCCGCCCACAAAAGGGCGTAATCTCGATAGGTCTTTCGCAGTAACGCTAGATTCATCATGAGAGGCGCGCCGCCCGCGCTGCGTATTTCGCTATTCTTCATTCTCTCGATAATACGCTGCGAACAAATCCTCCAAGTCCGGCGAGCCGATGGTTACATCCTCAAGGGGCAGCGACGAGAGCCACAACAAGAGTCCATGAACCGGTCCTTTCCATGCCCCCGTGATCGCGCCGTCGCGCGACTCCCCCGCAGTCCATTCGTCGGGCGGACTTTGCTTTCGCCATTCGCTATTTGCTATTCGTAATTCCACTCGTCGTACGGCACGCTGCCGAAGTTTCGACACTTCGCTGTCCTCGATGATCCGCCCCGCGCGGATGATCGCCACTCGGTCGCAGAGCAGCTCCACTTCACTCAGCGTATGACTGGAGAAGAGCACCGTCCGCCCATCCGCCGCGGCCGCGCGCAACTCATCGTAAAGAACATGTTGCACGAGCGGGTCCAGGGCAGTCGTCGGCTCGTCGAGGATCAGCACCGCGGGCCGGTGCATCAGCGCGGCGATGAGGCCCATCTTCTGCTTCATTCCCCGCGAGTAGTCGCGAATCCGGCGATCGAGATTCAGATCGAATCGTTCGCAAAGCCGTTCGATCTCCAGCCCCGCCCCGCCGCCCCGCGCCCGATTAAAGAAGTCCGCCAGCGCCCGGCCCATCATCGATTCGTGCAGCCGCACATCGCCCGGCAGATAGCCCACCTCTTGGCGGATCGCCGTCGAGTCCCGCCACGCATCCCGCCCCAGCACCGTCGCCTGCCCCCCGGTCGCCCGCAAGAGCCCCACCAGAATCCGCATCGCCGTCGTCTTGCCCGCCCCATTCGGCCCCAGGAACCCAAAAATCGACCCCTCCGGAACGCGCAGGTCCACCCCCGCCAGCGCTTGAATATCGCCATAGCGCTTCATCAGCCCTTGCGTTTGAATCGCCCACATGCAGCGCATTCTACCGTTAGACGGATTTGAGTTTTGAAGCGCCCGGAACTTTTAGCGGCCTATCAAATCTCCTGTTTTCACGACTCTTCAAGAAAATGCTCCTCCCGAATAGCCGATAGAAACCGGGGCGGTCTCGGCTCGCCGGGATCGAATGGCTGGTTTCTGTCCCGAAGGAACTCTTCGTGCCTCAACTTCTCGAACGTGGCGTTCAAACATTGCCCGAAGCGCGGGATCGCGGGCCGGTCGTCGGCCGGCGAATAACACCGCATCAAGCTCGGCCCGTCCCGCAAGTCGGTCGAGGGCGTCGCGTCGCCCTCCTGGCGGTTCACTATGTCCGCGTCGGCGATCAGACGCTGACGGGCGGCGCGGAGAAATACATTCAGCTCGCGATCGAGGCCTTGCTGCGCGTCGGGGCGCGCGTCCACGTCGGCTACTCCGGCGATTCGATTTACGACGAGCTGTTACGGACATTCGGCCCGGACCAGCTCACTGTCGAACGAACGGGCTGGCTCGACGAAAACCTGTCCGGTGATGCACGCCTTAAACTGAATGTTCTTCTGTGCCGGAGGCGTTGGCTGCGGGCCGTGGGCGCGGACACCGTCTTTGCGGTGCAGCAGGCGAGCGGAGGCGCGTTCGTCAACGCGCTTGTCGCGGCCAAGTCGCTCCGATATCGGGTCGTCACGTCGATCCGCCAAATGCCTGATCCGCTCCCGCCGGCGACCGAGAAGCGATGGTTGGGTCTTATCCCCGCGCCGCAATGGTGGCGGCGGCGGCTGATTTGGCGGAGACGCATTCCCGCATGGTGCGCGGACGCGATCATCTTCAATAGCCACCGCGTCGCCGAGACGTATGCCCGGCAATACAGCCTGTCCCGCGATCGGTTCCAGGTCATTCGCAACGGCGACGCCACCGTCGGAAGCGACGATATCCATTCGTGCCACGCGCGTCCGGTCCACATCGCCAGCGTCGGTCGCGTCACGTCCGCCAAGGGGGCCGATACGCTCTTGGATGCGTTCTCAACCCTCGCGCGTCACCACCCTAGTATACGATTAACTTACTTCGGCGACGGGCCGCTGATCCCGGAACTCCGGGCGAGGGCCCGCGATCGAGGGCTGGCCGAGCGCGTACGATTCGACGGCTACCAACCGGACCGCGAACGGATTTACCGCGACGTGGATATTTGCGTGCAACCGTCGCGCCACGAATCGATGTCCAACAGCGTCATCGAGGCGATGGCGCGGGGAATCCCTTGCGTCGTGTCGGACGTGGGCGGCTTGCCGGAAACGGTGGTGGACGGCGAGTGCGGATTCGTCGTGCCGCCGGACGAGCCGACGGCCTGCGCGGAGGCGATCTCGCGCCTATTGTCGAATGAAGATACGTTTGCGCGATTCAGCATGGCCGCCGCCCGCCGCGCCCGGAGCCTTTTTGACATGCACGAGTTTCAGCAGGCGACGGTCGCCGCGATCCTCGGTGAAGAGATCACCCGCCAAACGGCAAGCCAAAACTGAAGGTCCGCCGTTGTAATGGGCTTCGCTTAACTCGTTCGAGCGTCACCACTCACTGTCATTTGTTTTCAATGAATCCGATGTCAGGCCGAAGGGTGACTCCGCCGCGATCAAGCCGGTTAAGTGCGACGTATCGTTGAGTTGAAGCAGGCTACTCACGCCGTTGCGATAGCGAAGCAGGTTAAGGGTCGCGTTATCGATCACAAATCGAAACGACGGTCCCGGCCGGTCCGTCAGCCATGCTTCGATCAACCGGGCCGTCGGGCTTCCGTGGCCGATGACGAGAATTCTGTCGTCTTCGCCTCGCCACCGATCCTTCAGAAATGCCACAAACGCCTGTGTTCGGGCGATCATTGCTTCCCGTAATTCATCCACGGCGGGCCAGGTCATCATTTTATCGCAATCCGGACACGGAACGACGCCTGAATGTTGAGTCGCTAATTCGGCGGCGGCAGCCACACCCGTCGAGCCCGGAGTCCCCGGCGGCAAGGCGTGGAATTCGCACAATTCGGGTCGCAAACGAACGGGCAGGCCAAAATGCTTGGCAATAGGGCCTGCCGTTTCCAGGCAGCGGCGAAAGGGGCTGCTATAGACCGCTGTGAATTGTGTGCCGATCAGCCGCCGTGCCACGGCCTCGACTTGCAGCAAACCGAGGGGGGACAGGCCGGAATTCAACCCCTCGTCCTGCCTGGCGTTGGCAAGGGAGTGTGCATGTCGAACCAGATAGACGAGCATCATCCGCACCCGGGTCTCAGCGTCTGTCGCCGATGATAGCGGCGGGTCCATTGCAAGTCAGGTTTGACCCGGTAGAGCCGGAGAGAATTGACAGGCCGCCCGGTCAGGCGTATCGTTTGGGGCAAGGATTTAATTCCATTACCACTGATTCGCGACCCGGCGCGCCGGGACGCTCGCAACACAGGGAGGTACGCAGATGCGATCGGCGGTTTCCAAAAGTTTATTTGTTACGATCCTGACGGCGGCAGCGGCGAGCACCGTCTTCGCCGAGCCCAACCCCGGCGGCGCTTTCCCGTGGGAAGGCGAGGTCTCGGCCAGTAACGTCTTCGTTCGCAGCGGCGCGGGGAGCAATTGGTACCCGACGTCAAAGCTGAACTCGGGCGATCGCGTGCTCGTCCTGGGCGAGAAGTTCGGCTGGTATCAGATCGCCCCGCCGCAGGGCAGCTTCAGCTACGTCGATATGTCCGTCGTCGATCGCAGGCCCGGCGCGAAGACCGGTACGATCAAGCAGGACAAGGTTTACGTCCGCGCGGGCAGTGCGTTGGAATCTCGAAAGAGTTCGACGCAGGTGGTGCTCAACAAAGGGGCGACGGTGACCATTCAAGGGGAGGCCGAGGGCTTCTTCAAAATCGCCCCACCGAGCGGCGCGACGCTCTATATCTCGAAGCAATACGTCAAGCCCGTGACGGCCAATCTGTCGACGGGCCTCGTCGAGCGCCACGTGGCGGGAAATCCGCAGCCGGCGCCGGTTGCTACGACGCCGACGACCGAGAAGCCCTTCGAGCCCGCTAAGTCCGAAGAAACCAAGGTCGCCGTCGGTGAAACGGCCATGCCGGTCGAGCCATCGGCGAAGGTTTCTCCTGCCGGAGAATCGGCGTCCCTCGTCGACGCGGGTCAGGCCCAACCGGTGAAGACGCCGGAAGCGAGTTCGTTTACGACCCCTCAGACGGCCGCGGAGACTTCGGACGTCGAAGATGGTCCGATTCTCGATGCGAAAGATGCCGCGGAAAAAGCCGATGCGGATGCCGCCAAGTCGATGAAACCCGAGATACCCGGCACTCGAAAATCCGCCGAGAAACCCGCGGAAAAAGTCGCACCGGCCGCCGGCCGCTATCAAGCGATGCTGACCGTGCTCGAGAGCGAGCTAACGAGTTTGTCGCAAAAACCTTTCGACCAGCAGGACGTGGTCACGCTACAGAAGCGTTACGAAGAGATTGCCGCTCAATCGGACGAGGACGTGCCCGCCCAGATCGCCAAGATTCGCGCCCGTCAGCTTCGCGATCGCGCCAACATTCGCGATTCCCGCAAGGGTTTGCGGACGGACGAGATTGAGCTGGCGAACTATCGCGCGAGCATGGATTCCGAGCGGATGAAGATCATGCGTCGACGGACCGATGCGGCGATGGTGAAGTTCGACCTCGAAGGCGAACTCCGCAAGAGCGCTGTTTTCACGGCGGACAACCGCCGCTTCCGGCTGGTTGACCACGAGCGAAATGAGACCATCGCCTACGTCGATATTCCCCGCTCCGTCGAACCCAACGTGGACCAACTCATCGGCCGGCTCGTCGGTATTCGCTCGGCCGGGCAGACATTCAGTCCCTCGGCCCGGTTGCCGATCGTCGTCGCCGCGAGCGTGACCGATCTGACGCCTCGCTCGCACATCGGGGACGACGGGGCCGTCCAGCAATCTTCCAAGCCCGACGCTCCATCCGTGAAGCCCAAAGACGAGTCGGCGTCGACGGACGCGAAGAAGCCGGAGCCCAAGAAGTCCGTGAAGGCTGGCGACAACGACGAACTGGAGCCGGACAACTAATCGCCACGGACGGTTATGATCCGCGGCGTGTCCACCCCCCCTGACCTCGCTCATTCTCCAGGCGGCGCGGAGCCGCGTTGGAAGCTCTACGCTTGCCTCGCCCTTCTGTTGGTCGGTTTGCATCTGACGATCGGACCCAAAGTCCGCCTGTTGCAGTGGCAAGTCCATCCCGAGAGCAACGCGGCTTTTGAGGAAGCCCTGCGTTGGAAGGCAGGGTCGCTCTCCCTCCGCATTAACCATTACGAGGTCGCGAA
>CAYMXF010000070.1:0-1798 GCA_964393935.1 uncultured Planctomycetaceae bacterium | reverse complement strand
AGTTTGCTGCCGGTGTTGCAACTCTGCGGCGGCCCTAACGGCGGCAGCGTCTATGACATCGACCATGTCCTGGCCGTCGTCGGTTTGCTGATTTTCGCATCGGACCTACTCGGCTCACGACGATTCTGGCCCGCCGCGATCGGTCTGGCCCTGGCCGCGTGGTCGCGTCAAATGACCGGTCTATACGCTCTTCCGCTTCTTTGGCTGGCGCGGCCGCGACGCGCGGATGGGTCGGGTTCAAAGCGGGACCTTTGGATCGCCGTCGCGGGCGTGGCGATCGTCATCGCCTTGCCCATGACGTTGAACACGCTCAAGTTCGGCAATCCGTTCGAAACCGGCTACCGCTACATTTACGAAGGCCGGACCGATCCCATCGGTCGCAGCGGCCGTGAGAAACTCTTCGGTCTTCGCTACGTCCCCGGCCACCTCCGAGCAATGAACCTCGCCTATCCGTCATGGGATATTCGCGGCGGGACGCTCTATCCCGATACGTCGGACGTCAATGGCGGAAGCATCTGGTTGACGAGTCCCTTGCTTCTGGGCGTGTTCCTCACGCTGCCCAAGTGGTGGCGTGACCCGACACGTCGGATGCTCATGCTTGCGACACTGCCGGTCATCGCGGGGCTCGCTTGCTATCACACGACAGGGGCCATGAGCGCCGGATGCTATCGTTATTCGCTGGACTTCATCCCCATTTGGCTGATCGTGATCGCGCCTTTCGTAACGACCCGCCGCGCGGCGCCGTGGACCTTGGGCTGTCTGGCCTACAGCGCCCTTTACTTCAACTTGCTCTCCTGACGGGCGTGGCGCAAGTTGCGGACTTGCCTTTCCTCGCTACGGCGGGACAATGACGGGTTCGATGCCTCGAAACGGTCGAACGACCTACCTTTTCTGGAGAATAACCCCGTGAACCGTTTAGCTTCGCCCCTCGTTCTCATCGCTGTCGTCCTCATCGGAACAATCGTCTTCGCACAAACCACCAGCCAGCCGGCAACTGGTACCGTTGCCACCGGCGGACATTTCATCGCCGTGCTGGACCTCGTGCGTATTTTCAACGAATGCAGCCAGATTCAGGACCTCAACCAGATGATCCGCGAGAAGAGCGAAGACTTCTCGAAGGAAGCTACCCAGCGGAAAAAAGTCATCGAGGATAAACAGATGGAATTGCAAGCCTTCAAGGTCGGCACGCCGGACTGGGAGGCGCGCCGAAAAGACCTCGTGCGGCTGAATATCGAGGCCAACGTCTGGCTGAAGGTCACCGAGCAGCAGGTTGAACAGGAGAAGTTCGACTGGACGCGCATCATCTACGAGAAAGCGATCCAGGTCGCCACCGACACCGCCAAGGAGCGGGGCTACGACGTGGTCCTTCAGAAGACCCAATTCAAACCGGAGGACATCGAGCCGACCGTCCAAAACCTCCGTCGTGTCATCCAGGATCGGACGGTCATCTACAATGTTTCAGACATTGACCTCACGGACCTGGTCATCCGCCGAATGGACAACGACTACAGACTCGCCGGCGGCAAGAAAGTGCTCGGCTCGCCGGGGCCCGTCAGCCCACAGAAGCCTTAGAAAACCAACCCCAAGATGGCGAAAGCAGGATGTCGAAACCTCGCACTATCACGGGAAAAGAACTTGCCGACCTCTGCAAGGGCCAGCTTCTTTCGCCAGAGAGGACTTCCGGCCGGGTCATCCGCACGGTCTCTACCCTCGCGGATGCCGGTGACGATGCCGTTGCTTGGATTGCAGAGGTTCGACATGCCAAGTCCGTCGCCGACTGCAAGGCTGCGATCATCGT
>CAYMXF010000069.1:0-13669 GCA_964393935.1 uncultured Planctomycetaceae bacterium | reverse complement strand
TGCACGGGTTGAGGCCGTCGGCGCCGCCGGGCCCGTAGCCGATGGACGGCGCCATTGTGAGACGCGTCGAGGCGTGGCCGCGCGGCCAGGATCCGGCACAAGCTCGTCGGGTATCTCGTGCGGACGGGATGCGGCTGGGAGATGCTGCCGAGCGATTTTCCGCCCTGGCCGACGGTGGATTGGTGGTTCCGCCGCTTCGTCCGGCGCCTGTTGTTCAACACGACCCACGACATCGCGCTGCGCGCTGATGGTCGAGCGCGAGCGGGCCGGGCGCGAAGCGAGCCCGTCGGTGGCGGTGATCGACAGTCGGTCGGTCAAGGCGCCGGCGGCGAAGACACGCGGCTTCGACGCGGCCAAGACGGTCGTCGGGCGCAGTCCGGCTGGATGACCCGCTGGCGCCGATTGGTGCGCGACGACAAGCAACGCCTCGGCGTCTTTGAGGCGATGATCTGTATCGCTCCTGGCTCCCTTCTCCTCCGGCGGATCCCTCAATGAGCGCATTTTCAAAAGGACTCTAAGAACCTTGGCGATTCTTCACGGACGACGAATGGATGGTGCCCGCGCCATTCATCCCATTACATTACGGGTGCATCGATGGTAATGGTCGGCCGGCAATCCAGTTGATGATGTCTTTGATCACGGCCTGTGCTTGAAGATCGCGCAAGAGCAGATGGTAGCCGTCGTCGTAGAGCCGAAATGTCACGTCCATGCGTTTTGAACTCTGCATTACATTGACGGCGGTATAGATCTGACTGGCCGAGAGGTGCCGATCGCGCCGACCATAAAGAACGAGCACGCGTCCCTTGAGACGGCGTGCGGAGTCCGACGCGTTGGCCATTAGCTGCGCGACCTCGATCAGCGTGTCGACCCGCGTCGCGCGAGGCACGTAGGGATCGTCCCGCAACGCCCGCAAGACTTGCTTATTGTCTGTGGCCGGTGGGATTCCACGAACGCGACCGATCGTTAAGCCCGGTACGACGTGCTCGCCCAGCCAAATGATCGCTTGCTGCTCCGGGGGTATCTCCTGCCCGACCGCCGGCGCCGACAGGATCAAGCCGTTGACGGGTGGTGCGTCGTCGCGACTCATCGTCACCATGGCGATCGCGCCGCCCATGCTCTCGCCCAAGATATAGATGGGCAGCTGCGGGTGACGTATTCTGACGGCGGTCACCATGGCCTTGAGATCGTCGCTCATTTGCTTGGTTCCGTGCCATATGCCCCGGTTCGGGTTAAGGCCGAAGCCTCGCTGGTCATAGGCGTAGGTTGTAATTCCGGCGGTCGCAAAAGCCTGCGCCGGCATGGTGAATGCATTGCTGTAATCATTGAGGCCGTGAACGGCGACAATCACCGCTACCGGTTTGATCTTCGCCGGCCATTGCCGGACCGGCAGCTTGACGTCGCGGGTGATCAGCGCATCGCTGGTGAGGCTCGGTTCGTCAACCGCGACCGCGTGGGCTGGCCGGTCAGCGGCGCCATAAGGGACGGCGCCGGTCAGAAGAGAAAGGATGATCAAAATGAATCGGTTGCGGCCCATGGCTAGATTTTGATTGACCGTCGCTTATTTGTGTCACGAGTCACTCGAACTTACTCTCCTTAACATCTTTTCATTGCGAGTTAGCCGAGCCCAGGTTCGGCCGACCCAGTACCAGTGAACGAAATTAGTTTCCCAAAGCAGGCGGGCAACCGTACGGGCGTCGAGCACAAGCCGCGATTCGGCAGCACATAAGCGCATTGGGATGCCAAATCCCTGAGCGATGATTGCACAACGAGCGAGGTGATAGCGGCTCGAGACAATGACTACCGGATCGGCCGATGGTGATCCAATCCAAACGCGGGCGGCACGAAAATTATCCAGCGTATTCAAAGATCTGTCTTCGATCTCGACAGCTTCGGCCGGCACCCCCTGAGCGGTTAGAAAATCGCGGCCTATGGCCGCCTCCGATACAGCTAGGGCGCTGGTAACGCCGCCCATGACAAGGATTGGCCCACGATGATCAAGCTGCAGGACGCGCTCGAGCCGCTGGCGGAAGTCATGCGACGCCTCGCCGTTTTTTAGCCGAGCGCCCGGAACAAGCAAATAGCCGGTCGAGCCAGACTGGACCGGCGCGCGGCGCGCAACGCGGTAAACCCACAGCAGCGCCCAAAGGTAACTTGCGCCGAAACTGGTTAGTATTAGAATTATTGAGAGGAGAAGGGTTCCGAAGCCATCTGGCCCCAGGATGGCAAGGCGTTGAAAGTGTTTCGAAGTCTGAAGCCGGAAGAAATTCATGTTGAACTCTTGGCCAAAAAATTTTATTGGCTCGATCTGATTGCGATCCGGGACTCGATGATTACCCCGCGAGGCCGAGATCTGTCAAAGTTGGGAGCACAACGTGTTTGAATTAACGGCGCAGCAACGAGAGGTGGCAGATCTAATCGTTAAGGCGCTCAACCTTGAGATTCGCCCGGATGACGTCAATCCGGATGCGCCGCTGTTTTACGATGGTCTCGGTCTCGACTCGATTGATGCGCTGGAGATCGCGTTGGAACTGTCGAAAAAGTACGGCTTTGAGTTGCGATCGGATGACGAGCAAAATGGCGCCTTCTTTGCCTCGCTCAGCGCTCTAACGAACTTTATCCAATCCAAGCGGACGGTCTAGCCGCCTATGATATCTGCAGTACGGCGGGCAGCACCCTTCGGGTTCTTGGTCGGCGCCTATCTTGCGATCTATGCCGGTTATCCCTCGCTTGCGGCGCTCGCGCTCGTCTCCGTCTGTGCGCTGATTGTCATCGGCCAATTGCGGTTCGCGCGATCTGGTCTGGGACGGGTCGTGACCGCAGCCGGCGCCGCGCTCGCCGGGGTAACCTCGATTGGTTTGTTTTTCGGCGTGACGCAAGCGATTTGGCTCATGCAACTGCTGCCAGTGGCCGCAAACCTCGCCCTGATGATCCTCTTCGGGCGCACGCTGAGTCCGGACCGAGAGCCCTTGGTCACCCGTTTCTGTCGTCTGGAGCGCGGCGTGGTCTCACCGCAAATGCTGGCTTATACCCAACGCTGGACGGTATGCTGGACTGTCTTCTTTGCGCTGTCTGCGGCGTTGTCAGCGGACGCGTGGCTATTCGCCGACGAGTTTGCGACTTGGACCTTGCGGGTGAACGGCCTGCAGCTGGTTGCAGCAATTCTCTTGTTTCTTGCCGAGCATTTTCACCGCGCCTGGCGGTACAGGGAGGAACGGCCCGTTTCACCGCTGCGCACATTACGGACGATTTCACGGCCCGAAGCCTGGCTGGCTGATGGCCGATAAGGGCCCGGCTGCTTGCGAATGCACCAGATCGTACTGAGCGTACCCCTGATCCGTCGCACCGGCGGAATTTTGTCGCACGCCCAGATCGTCGGGCAGGCACGCGCGTTCGCCGCGACGCTTCCGGAGGGCGGCCGGCCAATCAATCTGTGCCAGTCACGCTCACGCTTCCTCACCGCATTGTTGGCCGCGTCGTTGCGCGGTCAGCAGAGCCTGCTGCCAAACGATCGGACACTGCGCACGCTGCGCGCGCTCCGCGACGTCTACGGGGCGGTTTATTGCCTTGTCGACGAGGCAAGCGATGCGGTCGAATCATTCGATTGCCGCGCCGTGCCGGATGAGGAAGCATGCAGCGACGCCTCGAATGAGCTCTGGGAATTTGCACCCGAGCAAACCGCCGCCGCCGTCTTCACGTCGGGGAGCACAGGCATGCCGGTGCCGTACCCAAAGACGTGGCGCGCCCTCGTCGCGGAGGCAAGCGAGCTGGCGCGTCGTTTCGACGTTAAACCGGGAAGCGCCATCGTCGCAACTGTTCCTCCCCAACACATGTTCGGCCTGGCCGCATCGGTGATGCTGCCCCTCGTTGCCGGTGCGTCGGTATGGTCGGGCCGCCCCTTCTATCCCGCCGATATCGTCGCGGCACTCGCGGCGGTGCCCGCCCCGCGAATTTTGGTAACGACGCCGCTTCATCTTCGCAGCCTCGTCTCGGCGCGTTCGTCGATGCCTGCTGTCGACTTCATCTTGTCGGCGACGGCGCCCCTCGGTGCGGCATTCGCAGCCTCGGCCGAGCGAACGCTCAAGACGCGCGTCGTCGAGATTTACGGCTGCACGGAGGTTGGCGCGGTTGGCACCCGTCGCACAGCAACGCGAGACGACTGGCAATTGCTCGGCGATTTCGCGCTGTACGGGAGCGAGGACTCGACGATCGTCCGCGGCTCCTACCTGCCCCAGCCGGTGCTGCTCGCCGACCGGATCGAGCGCATCACGGCCCGGTCGTTCCGGCTTCACGGCCGCAGTGGCGATATGATCAATATCGCCGGCAAGCGCGGCTCGCTTGCGGGGTTGCGCTCGATTCTCTGCGAGGTCGAGGGAGTGGAGGATGCCGTCTTGATGCTCACCAGCGGCAACCAGCACGACGTCGCCCGACTGAACGCTTTCGTCGTCGCGCCAACGCAAGACGTCGAGCGGATCAGGGCGGCACTGCGCTCGCGTATCGACCCGGTGTTCATGCCGCGCCACATATTTCTCGTCTCGGCACTGCCGCGAAATGAGACGGGAAAGCTCACCGAAGCGGCGTTGCAAGCGTGGGCCGGGGCGATGTTGGGGACCGGTCGTGACGGTTGAAAAGACCATCGCCATCCCGGCCACGCATCCGGCCCTGCCCGGACACTTTCCGGGCAATCCGATCGTCCCTGGCGTTGTCTTGCTCGAAGAGATTGTTCGCGCCATGCAGGAGCACGACGTGCGCGTCACGGGGTTCAGCCACGCGAAGTTCACTGCCCTCTTGCGTCCGGGCGAGGATTGTACGATCCGCATCACGCCCCTCGATACAATACGGTGGAAGTTCGACTGCATCGTTGCCGGTCGTTCGATCATGACGGGCACGCTCACCTGCCAGGGAAGCTAACCGATGTCCGCGTGGCTCAAACATAAAGAACGCGGCAGCGCGCCGTTGATGCGCTTCGTTGCCTGGCTCAGCCTCACCGTTGGCCGGAGCGCGGGACGCATGCTTCTTTACCCAATTTGCTGCTATTTCATTCTGAGCTCGCCCAAGGCACGCAACGCATCGCGGCGATATCTGAACCGCGTGCTCGGCGACGGCGTCTCACTCAGGGACGTTTTTCACCACTATCACGCGTTCTCGGCGACAATTCTTGATCGCGTGTTCTTCTTGACCGGAGAATTCAGTCGATATCAGGTCAGTTTGATCGGCGTGGAGGCGGTTGAGAAATCGCTCTCAGCGGGTCGCGGCTGCATTTTGCTCGGCGCTCATATCGGTAGCTTTGAGGTCGTCCGGAGCCTGGGCATCGAGCGAAAGAATCTGCCGCTGAAGGTGCTGATGTATCCGGACAACTCGCGCCGGATCAACGCGATCGTCGATGCGCTAAATCCCGACGTGTCGAAGAGCATCATTTACCTGGGAAAGCCCCAGTCTATGTTGGCCGTCAAGGAGTGGCTCGATCGCGGTGGGATGATCGGAATACTGGGCGACCGGATCACCCATGGCGACAAGACCGTATCTGCGCCGTTCCTCGGCGAGGCCGCGCGTTGGCCAATCGGGCCGTATGTTCTCGCGCAGCGACTAAAAGCGCCGATCGTGCTGTTTTTCGGGCTGTACCGCGGCGCCAATCGTTACGAAATCCACTTCGAGGAGTTCGCCGTGCCCGAGCAGCCCGAAAACGTGACGTCGCTCGCGCAGCGCTACGCCCAGCGGTTGGAGCATTATTGTCACCTCGCGCCGCTCAACTGGTTCAATTTCTATGATTTCTGGGACGCCGCGCATGGTCGCTAAGCGGTTCTTCGGCCCGATTGCGCTTCTTCTGGCGGCAATCGCCGCCCAGCCGGCGGACGCCGATCCGCTCGACGGCGTATTAGCGGCCTTAGCACGTGTCGAGCGTATAGAGGCATCGTTCGTCGAGGAGCGGCACCTGCAGGTGCTGACGGCGCCACTCGTTCTCGAGGGCAGATTGTCGTACACGGCGCCCGACCGGCTCGAGCGATGGACCGTCAAGCCGTCGGACGAGCATCTCGCCATCTCCGCCAACCGCCTGACGATCGAGGCGGAGGGCGCAGCGCGACGCGTCGTCTCCCTATCGGACAATCCTGTGCTCCAAGCGTTCGCAATCGGTCTGCTGGCGGTATTGCGTGGCGACAGAGCGGAGCTGGATCGGAAATACTTGCCGCAGTTTTCCGGGGACGTCGACCGCTGGGAGATAACTCTGATTCCAAACGACGCCGATGTTCGGGCGAAGCTGTCGTCGATCCGGTTCGCCGGCGCCAATGATCGCGTCACCGATATCTTTTGGACCGAGGCATCGGGCGATCACGCGGCGATTCATGTGTCGCACGCGGGCCGATGACCGGCTGGATGCGCCTCATCGCGGCTGCTCTGCTCGTGGTCCTCGCCGGAATTCTGGTTGGTCGCCCGGAGATCCGGACGGACCTCAGCTTCTTTCTGCCGGACGCACCGACCAACCCAGCAGTTCAGGTGTTGAGCAAGAGGCTGCGCGACGGTCCTGGGGCTAATCTGATGATCCTCTCGTTGACCGGCCCCTCGGTGGAGGCACTGGTGCAGGCGAGCGACCAGCTTGCGAAGGCACTTCGCGACAGCGGTCTATTCAGGATCGTCGTCAACGGCCGATTTTACTTGCCGACGTCCGATGACCAATTTCTGTTCGCCAACCGATATCTGTTGCCGCCCGATATAGATGCCGAGGATTTCGGCCCGATCGGACTTCGCGCACATCTCGAACGTTCGCTGAGGATGTTGGCCACCACCTCGGGGCTCGTGCTTCGCGATCGCCTGCGCACCGATCCGACGAACCGATATTCGACGGTCGCCGTACGCTGGGCTGGCACAGAAGGGCCGGATGCGAGCGCCGGCGTTTGGCTATCGGGCGACGGGACGCAAGCCTTTTTGATTGCCGTTACCGCGGCGGCGGCGTTCGATCTCGACGCACAAAAGAAGGCCGTTGCCGCGGCCAGGTCGGCGATGCTGGGCGTCGATAACAACGCCGGGTTCGCCTTGCGCTTGACCGGGCCAGGGATTCACGCCCTCGCGATCCGCGAGAAAATCGAGCGCGACGGATTCAATCTTTCACTGGCGGCGAGCCTCCTGGTTGCCGCGCTGGTCGTTGCGGCGCTTCGATCGATATCCGCGCTGGTACTGGCGGCAGTTCCGCTGGCATTTGGCGTCGGCGCGGGCGTTATTGCCGTGCAGCTTGTCCACGGATATATCCACGCTGTGACATTGACGTTCGGCGTGACGCTGCTCGGCGTTGCGGTCGATTATCCGGTTCATCTGTTAGCCCATCGCTCGAGCGGCGAGACGGCCGACGAGACGCTTCGCAAGATCTGGACGACGTTGCGCCTTGGCATCATCACGACGGCGGCGGGCTTCGTGGCGATGACGTTTTCCGATTTTCCGGGAGTGGCGCAGCTCGGGCTCTTTTCAATGATCGGCGTGGTGACGGCAGGTGCCGCGACAAAGTGGCTGCTTCCGCCATTGTTGCCTCGGGGACCGGGGCCGATCGGCGTGCCGCAGGTGAACATCTCGGCGTTGCTTCGACGCTTGCGGCCGATTCGCATCCCGCTCGCCGTCGCGGCGATGCTCGGGGTCGCCTGGATCGCAGTGGCCAAACACGAGTTGTGGGACAACGATTTATCGCGCCTGAGCCCGCTGTCGGAGGCCGATCGACGGTTCGACCGCCAAATTCGCGAGCAGACCGGCGCGCCCGACGTGCGCTACATCGTGGCCATCGACGGCGCTTCGGCCGACGAGGTGTTGAGCCGAATCGAGAGCTTGGCTCCGGCGTTGGAAGGGCTGGTTCGCGAAGGGTGGGTGGCTTCGTTCGACTCGGCGGCCCGCTACGTGTCGAGCGAAGGGCGCCAGCGGCAATCTCTGGCGAGGTTGCCCGACGAGGAGAAGTTGGTAATCGCACTGGGCGAGGCGGTGAAAGGACTCCCATTCAGCGTTGAGACATTCGCCCCGTTTAGATCCGCCGTGGCGTCGGCGCGGTCCGCCCGGCCGCTCGATCCGTCCGCGGTCCAGGCTCTCGGCATCGGCGCCCGTACTGCCTCGTTGATCTGGCAGAACGAGCGGCGGTGGACGGGTCTAGTGGTGCCGATAGGGTTGGCCGAGCCGGCGTCACTCAAGCGCTTCGTCGGGGAAGCGCGGCAGCCTTGGATCCATTTCGTCGACCTGAAGACCGAAGCCGAAGACCTGGTGGCGACATACCGTACGCAGGCGTTAGTCGCCGTCGGCTGGGGCGCGCTGATCGTCATCGCTGCCTTGGTGATTGATCTGGGGTGGTCCTCCGCCATTTTGCGCGTACTTTGGCCAATCGGGCTGGCGCTTGGCCTGACGACCGCGACGGTCACGGCCATCGAAGGTAGCCTGTCGACCATTCATCTCGTATCGTTCCTGTTGGTGGCCGGAATCGGAATCGATTATGCGCTTTTCTTCAATCGGCCGGCCGCAACGGTTTCTGAACGCGAGCGCTCTTCGTGGGGTGTCCTGATCTGCGCGCTTACGACCATTTGCGTTTTCGCCGTCCTGGCGTTCTCCACCCTGCCGGTGCTTCGTGGCGTCGGTCTAACGGTGGCGTTAGGCGCGGCCCTCGCGTTCATCTCGAGCGCCGCTTACGCGACATTGGATACGGTGAAGCGATGATACCGCTCGCCGTTACGCATTTTACCGCCGTTTCGGCGCTCGGACACGGCCTGGCCCCGACCCTTGCGGCGCTGCGGGCCGAGCGGACAGGGCTGCGGCCTTGCGCGCTATCATGGTTCGAGCGGGCAACATTCATCGGCGAAGTTGCCGGGCTCGACGAGGTGACGCTGCCGTCGGAACTCGGCGAATTTGACTGCCGAAACCACCGTCTTGCCGAACTCGCGCTGCGCTGCGATGGCCTCCGCGAGGCTGTTGCGGCGGCCGTTCGGCGATACGGCAGGCATCGGATTGCTGTCATTCTTGGCACCACGGCCTCCGGCATTCGTGAAAGCGAGATCGCCTTCTCCAGATTGGGCGCGGGCGGTGCGCTGCCGTCAGACTTTCGCTATGCTCAGACGCATGATCTGGCGTCGCTTTCAGAGTACGTACGACGCGCGCTCGATCTCTCGGGCGTGTCCCTCGTGGTGTCAACCGCCTGCTCTTCGAGTGCCAAGACGTTCTGCGATGCCCATCAGCTGATCGAAGCCGGCGTTTGCGATGCCGCCGTCGTTGGCGGCGTCGACAGCCTGTGTTTAATGTCCTTGCGTGGCTTCGCCTCGCTGGAGCTTCTGTCGCGCGAGTCCTGCCGCCCGAGCGATGCCAAACGGTCAGGCATCAGCATTGGCGAAGCGGCGGGTTTCGCTTTGCTCGAGCGTAGCGACGCCGGCGCGGTGGATCTTTTGTTCAAGGGCTATGGCGAGACCTGCGATTCCTATCACATGTCCTCACCCCATCCCGAAGGACGCGGCGCGGCGCTGGCGATGGGCGCGGCGATGCGTTCGTCGGGGCTCGCGCCGGAGGAGATCGACTACATCAATCTTCACGGTACCGGCAGCGTCATCAATGACGAAATGGAGGCGCTTGCTGTTACCCGCGTTTTCGGCACATCGGTTCCGTGCAGCTCGACCAAGGGATGGACGGGACATACGCTGGGCGCCGCCGGGATCATGGAGGCGGTGATTTCATTGCTCGCCGTACGTCACGGGTTTCTGCCGAAAAATCTCGGCATGATGACGAAGGACCCGCGCATCGCAAGTAACATCTTGAGCCATTCGCAGGTTCGGCCGGTGCGCAGCGTGTTGACCAACTCCTTTGGCTTCGGCGGCAACAATTGCAGCCTGGTATTCGGGAAGCCGTCGTGATCGGGGTCTTTATTTCCGGCATCGGCATGCGAGGCCCGGGTTTAGCGGGCTGGGTCGATAGTCAGCCGGTTCTACGTGGAGAACTGCCCTATCACCCCTCGGACATCGGTCCCTTGCCGCCGACAATCTTGCATGAGCGTGAGCGACGACGCACGAGCATGACCGTGCGGCTCGCGCTTGCGGTCGCAAAGGAAGCGCTCGACAGCTCCGGTTTTTCCGCCAGCGAACTGCCGGTGGTCTTTGGCTCGGCCAATGGCGACGGTCACACGGCCGTCAGCCTGCTCAAGGCCGTGAACGAGCCAAGCGGCGCTGTTTCACCAACCCAGTTTCACAACTCGGTTCACAACGCGCCGGTGGGCTACTGGTCGATTGGCACCCAAACACAGGCGGCGTGTACGAGCATCGCTGCACACGATTCGACTTTCGCCGCGGCTATCCTGAAAGCGGCCGCGCAAGTGCAGGTGGAGAGGCGATCGGTCCTGATAGCAGTGTTCGACTGCCCTTATCCGGCGCCACTCGATTCGGTGCGGCCGATCATCGCCCCATTTGGCGCTGCCTTCGTCTTATCGCCGGCCGCGACGCCGAACACGTTGGCCGAACTGACAATGGACGTAACCGCGCAACCGGCGAAGGCCCATTCGATCGCCGACCCCGGGCTCGCGCGCCTGGCTGAGGGCAATCCGGCGGCACGCACGTTGCCACTTCTGCAGGCGGTCGCTAATCGTGCCACGGTCGAACTGGATCAGGCTTTGCCGGCGGGCGGCCGCCTGTCGATCGCGCTACGATGCTAGCGCGCGCCGAGATCGATCGGCTCTTGCCGCATGCGGGGGCCATGGTCCTGATCGATCGAGTCGAGTCATGGTCAGCGCATGACATTGTTTGCGCCACCCGAACGCACCTTCGTGCCGATAATCCGTTGCGCCGCGGGACGCGTTTGTCCATCGTCTGTGCGATCGAATATGGCGCTCAAGCGATGCGGATTCACGGCGGACTGGCGTCTGGTGAAACCGAGGCGCAAGCACTGCTTGCGAGCCTGCGCGACATCGTCTTCTTTAGCGATAGTTTGGACGGTGTTGACTCGGATCTCGTCATACGCGCGGCCATGCTCCATCGCGATCGCCATGGAACGATCTATGATTTTTCTGTCGGCGCCGACTCTGGGCTCCTGCTGACGGGGCGCGCCGCGGTGATTTTGCGATGACCGGTCCGAAACGCGCTTTGGTGACCGGGGGCAGCAGCGCCATCGGCGCCGCTATTTGCATGCGCCTAGCGGGCGCCGGGCTCCATGTCGTGGTCCATGCTCACAATAATCGCGTCAAGGCCGAAAAAACGGCCGCTGCGATACGTACGGCTGGTGGCACAGCCGAGGTTGTGACATTCGATGCAACCGACACCGCCGCTACCGCGGTACAGATCCGTACACTTTTGCAAAACGGTCCGATTCAGGTATTGGTCAACAACGCCGGTGTTCACGACGACGCGCCCTTGGCCGGAATGCCGGTCGATAAATGGAAGCGCGTCATCGATACGTCCCTGAATAGCTTTTTCAATGTCACACAGCCGCTACTGCTAGCGATGATACGAACAAGGTGGGGGCGTATCGTCGCCGTATCCTCAATTGCTGCCTTGATCGGAAATCGTGGCCAGGCGAATTATGCCGCGGCGAAGGCGGGGCTCCACGGCGCGTGCAAGTCGTTGGCTCTGGAATGCGCCGATCGCGGGGTAACAGTGAATGTCGTGGCGCCTGGGCTGATTTCGACGCCCGAGACCGATCGAATCTTTACGACCGCGCGCGTTGCCGCGCTGGTGCCCGCGAAGCGCGCTGGTCGTCCGGACGAGGTCGCCGCTTTGGTCGGCTTCCTCGTCTCGGACGATGCGGGCTATATCACGGGGCAGATCATTTCGATCAACGGCGGAATGGCCTAACTGCGTCAGACGGTGCTGCTGTGCTCGACGATCGCTCTCTCGAGATTCTGAATCCAACCGTTGTAATTGCTGTGGATATTGTTGCCCGTGTAGTCGAGGTTCGTGCTGTCCTTGTAGCGTATCGAAAACGTCTTGGTGTCGTGGGTGATATCGACGAGCGCCATGTGCGTGCGCAGATTCAACCGACCAGTGAGCACACCTGGCGAAACCTCGTTGATCTGCCAGCCAAGACCGGCCCCGGCACGCTTGATCGATTGTGAAATGTCCGCCATCGAGGCTTTCTGCGATACATTCAGCTGTGATTGCGTGACGTTATAGACCGTCGCCGAGCGACAAGCGGCAACGGCAACCACCAGCAGCAAGACAAATGCAACGCGCAGCATTGGGGCTTTCATTCTACCCTCCCCGGTTGAGTCGTAAGTAGATTAGCCATTTCGGACTACCTGCAGCAAGCGCCAATTCGATCGTGCTTCGCACTTCGTTTCAGTGAGATTGCCCGCGCCAAGCCTTGTGGGTACAGGCCGCGTGCGAGCAGCTTCTTGGCAACCATGATGACAATCCGCGTGACGTCCCGCCCGGGTCGGAAATGGCTCGGCCGCATCATTATTTGGCCGTAGAGCGCCGGGATTGGAATGTTGATGCACAAGAAACCCGCTCGTGCCGCTTCGATCAGGATTTCGCTCTCGAACACAAAGCCGTGGCGTTTTTGCGTGCGTGGAAGAACCTTTCGAAGAATATTGGCAGGATAGACACGAAACCCTGATTGGGTGTCCTCGATCGGATAACCGCAAGCCCATGAGATCCAGAAGCTGGCGATACGATTAGCCTTGTAACGCGCCGCGGGAAACATCGCGCGATCAGCCAAGCGCGATCCGATGACGATCGCGTCCGGATTAGGGACGGCACAAGCGAGAAACGCCGGGATATCTTCGGGACGATGCTGGCCATCGCCGTCGAGCGTAACTACGCGCGTCGCCCCCTTCGCGAGGGCGGCGGTAAAGCCGGCAATCAACGCCGATCCTTTGCCGCGATTGCTTTGATTACGCAGGACCGTGACCGGCAGGCCCGTCAATTGATCCGCCGTGCCATCCGACGATCCGTCGTCGACTACAATCAGGTTTGGAGAGAACAGCAGGACACTCTTGGCGACATCGGCGATCGTCAAGGCTTCATTAAACGCCGGGATGACGACCCACGCCGTCCTATCGGTGGTGATACCGACTTCGTGCACTGATTCTCGGCCGTGCAACTTGGTTTCCATGGAAGATCCCGAACCTGCGTACATGCGGCTCACGCAACCGCCGCGGATCGAAAGAATATGTGACGGAACAAGGCAATGATGAGGTTCGAAGCGACCGGCCAATTTCTGTGAAGTAATTCGATCAAATCTGACTTATTTTAGACTCGACAGCGCGCGCTCGCAAGGAGGTTGCGGCGTGTTTGGCGACAGAACTGCAATTGATCGTTGCATGTTCGCTACGACCGACGGTCGATCGACTTGGCTCTGTTCACGAACCTGTTTGAAGTCCTCTGTCCTTCGTCAAAACGTGACCCAGCTGCGTCACGATAGGCAGCAGCCCCTGGATGGGTTCGAAGAATCAATGCTATCTCCGCTATTCCGTCGGAAATAGACGATAAGGCAACTTCAAGCCGTGCATTTCATACGTTTTGCGGCCGGGCGCGCATGAATGGGGGACGCGGTAATGCCATTCGCCGAGAAATGAAACACGGCATCAGGTCAGAGGGTTTCATCCCGTGATGAGGCGGATACGCCACGAATTGGCCGGGACACGCCTACTCGGTGCCCGAATCCCAAATCCTCCGTGAAATGTTAGGGAATTATATACTTGACTCCCTCGGCAAAAAGGGGTAGTTATCTACTACATTTT
>CAYMXF010000068.1:0-13718 GCA_964393935.1 uncultured Planctomycetaceae bacterium | reverse complement strand
TCGTCGGCGGAGGGGGCGTTTTTGACGACGCGGGCGGGGACGCCGACGACGGAGGTCATGGGGTCGACGTCCGCGATCACGACCGCGCCCGCGCCGACGACGGCCTCGAAACCGATGCGGACGTTCTGCACGACGGTCGCGCCGATTCCGATGAAGGCCCCGGACTCGACGACGACATGACCGGCGAGGCGGACGCCGGGACAGATGTGCGCGCCGGTGCCGATCATCGATTCGTGATCCACGATGCAGCCGGTGTTGAGGATGGCGTAGTCGCCGATTTGACAATGCGCGCAGACCAAAGCGCCGGCGGCAATGACGACGCCCTTGCCGAGCGAGGCGTTCGTCGCGAGCTGCGCCGACGGATGGATGGCGCTGTGCAGTTCCAGGCCGCTTTGTTCGATCAGTTCACCCATCGCGCGGCGGACGCCGTTGTCGCCGATCGCGACGATCGCGCTGTGGATGCCGCGCGTGCGGAGATCGGCGAGGCAGGCGATGTCGCCCAGGACGGGCAGTCCGTCGATGCGGCGGCCGTGGAGCTTCTTGTTGTTGTCGAGGAATGCGACCGGCTTGAGGCGCTTGCCTTGCAAGAGGATGTCGAGGACGACGCGCCCGTGACCGCCGGCCCCTAGTATGACGACGTCCATCATGTGGCGCTCCTCTTGTCGCATTGTCGTTGCAGGGAGGGACCGAATCCTCCGCCCTAGGAACTATCGGTCCCTCGTGCGACAGCCGTGAGCCTCGACGGCAAGACGTCGATGCCAGCACCACCACAGGGGTCGCGCGACACCTTACCGGGAGAGTGCCCGCAAGAGCTGCGCGAGGGATGAAGTCAGCGTGATTCGAGTATCAGGATTGAAGTCGAAGTCGACTTCAGCGGGTGGTCCTTCGAGCGGGTATGCGCCACGGAGATTATCGGTCGGATGAGCCGATTGTGCATGACTTCAAGCGATTATTGCACGGCCTGGCTCCCCACGAGAAAACGCGTAAAGGCCGTTCGGATTGATTCTTATTGGCCGGACGGGGTGTCGATATCAGCACGCGAGAGGTTTACCAGGGGTCGAATCTCGTTCGCTCAAGGAGAATTGACGTGTTTGCGTTTCAACGGTCAAGCAGGATGGGGATCCTTATGGTCCATCGGGTGATACGAGGCATCGCTCCAAAGAGAACCCCGCGAAGGATGTCGTTTGCGGGATGTGCCGCGTGCATTGGCGCGGTGGTGTTTCTAGCGACCAGCGGGTGTAAGAAGGGTGAGAGTGCACAATGGCTGCTCAACGGGCTCCTGGATCCGACGCAAAGCGGTCAGTTTCTCGAGGTCAAGCGGAATGAAATCCGCGGTTCGCTGAGCATTCTTGAAGAGCCGTGCGGCATTCAGAACGGGGAAGAGCCCACGCCGGAAGACCTCGTACCAGAGTACAAGGAGCATCGATTCACCCCCGGCGACGTGATCTCCGTCTCGATTTTTGAGCTCATGGTCCCGGGGCAGGCCAGCACGCAGCAATTCAACTTGAGCAACTCGGGCTTTGAATCCGTCCCGGTGTTGGGGCGGGTGCGGATGGTGGGCTTCACGGCGGCCGAACTGGAATTGGAACTCAAAGAGCAAATCCGTGCGGCAGGCATCCTGCCTGATCCGGAAGTTCAGGTCACGCTCTTGGATACCCGATCACGTCGATTCTCGGTCATCGGCAGCGTTCAACGCGCGGGGACGTTTGAAATCCCGCAACCGGATTATCGACTGTTAAGCGCGATCGCCGACGCCGGCGGGTTTCCGCCAATGATCGAAAAGATATACATCCTTCGCCGAGGCGCCGCGACGGGGACGATGGACGTGCCGAGCAGCGGCCGAGCGGAGGATGTCGTGGTTCAACGGACCAGCCGGGAATGGCCGGCAACGCTCACCATGTCCGAGACGTCGAGCGGGCCGGCATCCACCATGAGAACGTCGGGCCCCTCCGGCGATTCTCCCACAAGCCATTCGTCCAACGTGGATGAGATGAAGATCCTTGAGGGCAATGATGCCCCCACGACCGCGCCGGTCCCGTCGATGCCAACGACGATCTCGGTTCAAACGTCGCCGTCGGTCGCAACCGGCACCACACCGACCAGCTCCGGCGCTATCGTGGATGAGCTGAAAATTCTTGAGGGTGCGCCGGAGCCGACCCGGCAAGTCCCCATCTGGGACGCGGAAAAAGGGGCCTGGGTCATGAAGGCGGTGGGACCGGCCTCTTCCGGCGCGACGACCAAAATGAACCATTCCCAACCGGCTACAAGCGGACTGGAGAGCCCCTGGAGAGAGGGCGGCGAGGAACTGTCGCAGCCGATGCGAATTATCGAGATTCCAACGAAGGAGTTTCTGGCTGGCGATCCGCGATACAATATCGTCGTTCGGCCCCGTGATGTGATCAACGTGCCGCCCGATATGGGCGGTGAGTATTACGTCATGGGCAACATTTCGCGTTCCGGGGCGTACCAATTGACAGGCATGGGTGGTTTGACGGTGAAAGAGGCGATCGCGTCTGCCGGCGGGTTTGGACCGCTGGCTTGGCCTTCGCGGGCAGACCTGGTTCGGAGGGTCAGCCAGGATGAAGAACAGATTATTCAGTTGGATTTGGATGCCATCTTTGCGGGCAATGCGCCGGATTTTTACTTGAAACCCAACGACATCGTGAACGTCGGTACGACGCCGGCGGCGATGTTCCTCGCGGTCCTGAGAAACGCGTTCCGGTTTAGCTACGGCTTCGGTTTCGTGTATGATCGCAATTTCGCGGATAGCGATTCGTTCCAGGCCAAGGAACAGGTCAAACAACGGCGGATACAGGAGGCCCAGCTCAAGGGCTTACCGATTCCATAGTCTGATCGCGAGCTAGATGCCGTAACGACGAATGAGCGCCGGCGGCCTTTCGGGTCGCTACGATTGCCATGAGGGCCCTCGGCAGGGCCGGTCGACCGGCCGCCGGACTCCTGTCGGCATCGAGACGAACGTGAACGCTCAGAAAGAAGTTGAGGCGAGCGAAGTAGGTGCAAGTCGCGCGCGGAGCGGCGCACGGCGACCGGTGGATGACGCGCCCTCCTGGGCGGAGGCGCTAGGGACGTCGGGGATCGTCCAGATCCTCATCCTGATTGCTCTGGTGAGTTGGCTTTATCACGAGCATTTCTTCCGCTTCTACGTTTATTGGAAGCAGCCAGACTGGTCACACGGCTTCTTGATCCCGTTCTTCACGCTTTACCTGATCAACCTCAAACGAAGAGAGTTGGTGTTGGGGGAACACCCCGGATCCTTGTGGGGCGTGATCCTCATTGCCCTATCATTGGCGATGGACGTGACCAGCATTTATCTGAAGATCGGATATCCACAGTCGCTTTCGATCGTGGGGGTGATCGCGGGGGTGGTGCTAGCGATGCGGGGGTGGCGGACCCTAAAAATCACGCTGTTTCCGATCGGATTTCTCTTATTGGCCATTCCCCCACCGGAACGATTGTATCGATCCTTCACCCAGCCCCTCCAACAAGGGGCGGCCACTGTGTCGTCGTTTATCCTGGAGATGTGTCCCGGGTCGGACATCGAACAATCAGGTATCAACATAGCGTATTACATGCGGGGCGGGCACCAGGGTTTTTTCACGGTGGCAGGGGCGTGCAGCGGAATGCGATCCTTGATGGCGTTTGTTGCGTTGGGTCTGGCGACGGCTTATTTCACGCCGCGTCCGACGTGGCAGCGCGTGGCGATGGCCATTGTGGTCGTGCCGGTGGCGTTGATCTGCAACGTGTTGCGGGTCATCATCACGGGGGTATTTCAGATGTACGACTACGGCGACCTCGCCTCCGGCACGCCGCACACGGTGCTGGGGATGTTGACGTTCGCGATGGGATTCGCCATCTACTTTGGGTTCCTTTGGATCTTGGATCATCTGTATCTGGATGAGACGGCCGGCCGGACGCCGGCTTGCGGAGGCAGCGGGTCTTCATGATATCCACGTCGCGCCGCAGGGGCGTCCATTTTGCTTTGTGCGTCGTTTTGCTCGGCGTTTGCTCGGCGTTCATCCGAGTCGCGAACCTTCGGCTCATCAAGGGCGCGCTGCCTATTCGCAAGCCCCTGGCCGATTTTGATCGATCGAAGCTGGCGCCCCTGGAACTCACGAACGTGCTGAAGCTGTCGCAGGAGACGGTGGAGGAACTGGGAACGAAGGAATACCTCGATTGGGTCCTTTCAGCGCCGAAGGACGGCGATTCTCGCATTGGCTGTACGTTGTCCGTCACGTATTACACCGGAACCGTGGACCAGGTGCCGCACGTTCCCGAGGAGTGTCTTTATCAAGGCGCCTTTACGCAAGCCAGCGACGATATGATGAAGATGGCCCTGCCGAAACTCGGCGAGACCATCGAGATTCGGCGGTTGTCGTTTTATCCCCCTCGGAATATCACGACGCGGTCATACGTTTATTATACGATCTGCGTCAACGGCGTGTTCTCCGGGCACCGTGACGTGGTGCGGCTTCACATGGCCAATCCCCTGGACAGCCACCTTTACTACTCCAAGGTGGAGGTGGCCATTCGAGAGCCTGCGAACGGCAAAATCGAGGAGTTGGACGAGGCGGCCCGCGACATCCTGGATAAGACGATTACGGAGTTGATACGGTCGCACTGGCCGCTTCGGGGCTGGGAGCGCGGGGGCCCTCCGCCGGAGACAGGAGCGAAGGCCGGCGGCGGCATGAGGCAAACGGCTTCGAATGGGGTATAATCCCGGCTTCTTCCAGGCAAGCGTGATCGCCTTTAGTGGGAATCGGCGGTGCCGTGGAAGCACGGTGTATCGATAAGGCGTGCAACGATGGCGAAGAAACTGAATCGTAATCTGGTCGGTCTTTTGACGTTGGCGGGAATGCTGCTGCTTGCAGTGACGGGCTTCGCTCTGTTGGCCAATCTGCCGGGGCAGGATCCTAAAGCCTATGAGGAGGACGCCAAGAAGCTGGAGGATAACAAGCAGTACGACCAGGCCAGTCAGACGTACATTAGAGCGTTTCAGCGGGACTCGACCAAGAATCCCGAGTATCTGGTGAAGGCGGCCAAATGCGCGATCGAGGACGGCAAGATCGGGGCGGCCCGTCAGTGCCTTCGGGACGCGTTGGTTAAAAACCCCCAGCTCAAGTCCGCGTTGGAGTTGACGACGGAAGTGGAGCTTGAGGTCGCGCGGCTGTTTGGTTCGGGGCTCCAATGGAACAAGGTCCTGAGCGATGCTCGGAAGCTGGTGAAGGTGGAACCGCAGTCGGCCCTGGCTCATCACGCGATGGGCGTTGCGCAGCTTTTTCTGAGGAACGAGGACGACAAATATGAGGCAGAAGGCGAGGAGTCGCTGAAGAAAGCGATAGAACTGGACCCGACAAACACCAAGGCCGTCGATGTCCTCGTGCGTCAGCTTTGGGTCTCCGCTCGGCAAAAGGAGAGTGAAGGGCTGAAAGTGGAAGCACTGGCGATCGATAAGAGCCGGGAAGCCATCCTCCAAACGGCGCTAGAGAAGTGCGCGAGCGCGGCGCCGGATAAACTATCGGAGCTGAAACAGGTTCAATCGCTCTTTACGATCATCACCGGCAAGGTCGCGGAAGGGATCGCGGCGATGCAGTCCCTCGCGGATTCAGAAAAATCCCGTGTTGATGCGCATTTGGCGTTAGGCTCGATCTTCAACGGTTCCTACGCAGACAAAGTCCCGCAGGACGCCCAAAAGGCGAAAACCGTGTTGACCAAGGCCCTGGAGATCGATCCGAAAGATGGTCGCATTTATGAGGAGTTATCGCGGACCTTCAAGATTCAGCGCGAGGCGGAGACCGACATGGCGAAGCGCGCCAAGATCGAAGAAGAAGAACTCGCGATGTATGAGCGCGGACTGAAGGAAATCCAAAAGAGCCGGCACTTCCGTGAGCTTAAGAACAATTTCGCCCGACTTTTCTTTTACAAAGAGCTGATTCTGTACGAACTCGATAAAGCGCGTCGTGAGGATGCGGAGAACAAGAAGAGTCTGAAACACGAGGCGAAGCTGAAAGCGGCGGAGGAGTGGCTCGACAAGCTCAAACAGGAGTTTGATCCGGATGCAGTGGAAGTGCGGTATCTGACGGCCCACGTGTACAACGCGCGGGGAGAGTACGTCAAGGCGATCAAGACGGCGGAAGCCGCGGAGCGATTGGTCGGCGCGAGACGCAACTTCGAACTCGAGGTGCTGCTCGGGGAATTGTACTCGCGGAAGCAGGAGTGGGGCGCGGCGCGGTCGGCGTTCGAAAAGGCCCTGGCCCTTAATCCGGGAGCGTCGGCGCTGGTCGTACGACTTGCGCAGATTTATCTTCAGCAAAACCTTCCGACGCAGGCGCTGGCTTATCTGAAGTCCGACGACTCCGGTCCACGAGGAGACTACCTTCGCAAGGACCCCACCGCTATCAAGCTGAGAATGGAAGCCTATCGCCAACTCGGGCAAATCGAGTTGGCGCAGGAGGAAGGCAAACGGCTGGGCACTTCCTCGCCAGACGATGAAGTCACCAATATCCAGTTCCTCGTACTGAGCGGGAAGTACACGGAGGCCGAAGCCCGATTGAAGGAGATCCTTTCAAAACACCCCGCGAATGTCAACGCGCTCCGCGTCTTGCTCGGGCTCTATCGCACTTCGGAGCGGAAGGCCGAGGGCCGGTCTTTCATCAAATCGCTCCAGGCCAAGGACCCTGATAACCGGATTTACAAGCGAATGGAACTTGAGTTAACGGAGGAAAGCGATCCCGCGAAGCAGGACGAACTGCTTCTGGCCTATATCAAGGAGGAAAAAGATCCGTTTCTTCGCGCCGTGGGACTCTTCGACTTTTACTCTAATAAAGACAAGTTCGACGAAGCTTCAAAATACCTGGACGAAGCCGAGAAGGTCCGCCCGGATGCTCCGGTGATTCTCGATCGCCAGTTTCGGCTCGCGCTGCGCAACAAGGACTGGGAAAAGGCCGAGCAATATGTCAAGAAAAACGCCAAGCTGAACCTGGACGGGACGGAAGGGGCCATCGCGGAAGGCCGTCTGACGATGGCCAAAGGCGATAACGAGCACGCAATCGACCTCATGCGGACGGGTCTTCAAAAGTTTCCAACCAATTCAATCGGCTGGACGTATCTCGCGGAGGCGTATTCGGCGGTGGGTCGCCGAGAGGATGCCAAGAGCGTGCTCTTGGAGGCGGTGAGGCTCGATCCGACGAACGGATTTGCCAATCGCGCGCTGGCGGACTTAGCCCTCAAGTCCGGCGACGAGAAAGACGCGGAGAAATATCTGCAAGCCGCCGCCAAGACGATTCCGAGCGACGACTGGGTCCGTCGTCAGCTCCAGATCGTCAAAGAAAAGGAGAATCCCAAAGACGGCATTGCCTCCCGCGAAAAGATTCGCAAGGACAACCCCAAAGACATGCAGAACCTGATTCTGCTTGCACGGTTGTACGGCCTGCCGGACATGTCACAGTTCGACAAAGCCGCGGAGGTGTATCGCGAGGCGTATGCACTCTCGAAATTCGACATGGGTCTGGCGCGGGAGATCGCGGGCTTTTTCGGGAGGGAGGACGTTAATCGTCCTTCCGATGGAGAAGCCATTTTATCCGAACTGATGTCGAAACAGGAGGACAAAGCGAAAAAAGCCTCCGTGGCGATCTATATGGGGCAGTTTTACGAGCTCCAGAAATCGCTCGCGACGGCCGACCGGCATTTCAGGCTGGCGGTCAGCCTCGATCCTTCGTCGGAAACTCTTGTATCCGCCGGCGAGTATTACGCGAGGACCAACCGATATCGGGATTCGCTGGAATACTATCAGCGTGCATTGAAGCAGATGGAGGCCAGTGCGCCGGATGCACAGCGGACGCGTTCTCGAATCATCGCTCTCAATCTGGCGATCGGCGATCTCGACGCATCGCGCAAGGGCATCGACGAGTTCTTGGAGAAGTATCCAAACGACTCCCAAGGCATGATCTACGAGGGCGCGTACCACCGCGTGGCCGGCGACGTCCAACAAGCGCGCAAGGCGTTTGACTCCCATCTGGAAAAGAATCCCGACAACGCCGTCGCCCTCTGGCAGCGCGGACAGTTGTTCATGTTGATGGGCAAGTGGCGTCAGGCGATCGACGATCTCAGCAGGTCGAAGACGTTTAATCCGAACGGTTTCGCCTACCAGCACCGGATCGCATTGGCCGACGCCCTCATCGAGGCCGGTCAGGGCGAACTCGCCGTCTCCGAGCTCCGCTCCATCCTCGATGAAAAGCCCGATCAACAAGCAGTGGCGGAGGCGCTGATCGACGTCTACACCCGCGTCAGCCCACCGCGCTTCAACGATGCGGAGAACCTCCTTTACACGTGTATGCGGAGGTATCCGCGCGACTACAAGTGGGCCATGCTCCTCGGACGCGTCGGCGAGCGTTCGACGAGCTTGGACAAAGCCGTGCAGGCTTATCAGAAGGCCGCGGAGTTGAGCCGGTACAAGCCTGACGCGGTGGTGGCGCTGCTCCGGGCCTGCAAGCAGGCCAACCGCCCACAGGTCATCGTCGATTATGCCGCCGAGAAGCTGTCCACACGGATGTTGGAAACGATGCCTCTGGCGCTATCCACGATCGCCTGGGCCTACAGCAAGACCAATCACGAAGACAAGGCCCTCGAAACCTACGATAAGGCCCTGGCATGTTCCGGGACGGACGTCTCGGTGTACACCCGCGTTGTGAGAGAGATGGTCGAGTCCTTTGGGGGTGCGGCGGCCTTGGAACGGGAAAAGAAGCGCGCCGAGTCCCAGCCCAACAACATCGAGCGGCAAAAAGTGCTGGTCAACCTATTGCAAATGAGCCAAAAGACCCCGGAGGCCTTGGAGGTGGCTCAACGGCTCCAGACGCTGGCGGTGAAGGACACGGACCTGACGTTTTCCATTCTCGCGCAAGGGCTTCTGCTTCAGCAACTGAAGAAGTACGAGGAAGCCAAGACCAAGTATGAAGAGACGATCAAGAGGGAGCCGGACAACGCCGTGGCCCTGAACAACATCGCCTATCTGCTGAGCGATGAACTTGGCAAGCCCGCGGAGGCCATCCCGTACGCGGAGCGGGCCAAGCGCCTGGAACCCAACAACCCCGATGTTCTGGATACGCTGGGCTGGGCGTTGGCGTTGAGCAATCGTTCCGGGGAGGCCGCCGGGATGTTGCTTCGAGCCCTGCAGATTGATGGCAACAGCGTGGCTACCCTTTACCACCTTGGAATGGTACACCTTAAAAAAGGGGAAATAGAAGATGCCCAGGCCCGACTCGATGCCGCCAAAAAGGCCGCGGCGACCCTAAGGCCCGATGATCCTCTCGTGGCTAAAATCGGCGAGGCGTTAAAAAAGGTGGAACAAGCGCAAAAATAGCCTAGGGTGCATATGGGCAGCCCGTCGGCAAGTGTCAAGGAGCTGGCGGAGTCCGAGGGTCCGAATAGTCGAAAACTAAGGGGGCGGCTCCCCCTTCAGGATCCGCTCAAGATCGGGCGCGCCGAGGATGGCCGCCGCGCGGTATGGGTTAAGAATGACCACGTTAACCGCTGCAACATCGCAGCAGCCGATGGGCATGACGCCGGGTTCTATGGCGCGACCGCAGTCCGCGCCTGCGCCGGTATCATCGGGCGGCGGGATGTCCGGCGCGGACTTCCTCCGGATCGTCCGTCAGCGGCTCGTGTTGATCATCCTGCTATGGTTGTTCTTCAGCGCCGTGACGGCCGCCACGACGTTTCTAGCGATCAAATATTACCCGGAGTTTAGGGGGATCGCCCTGGTCCGGGTGCAGTCGATCAATCCTATAAACGTTATGGATCCCTTAAAGCCTCCGGAGGTGAAGGAAGAGGATGTCTCTCGCCTCCTTCAGGATCAGGCGCTGCTCGTCAAGAGCCCGGAAGTGCTCCTCCGGGCGTTGAGCGACCCGGAACTCCGCGGCACGGTGTGGTACCAGGAGGCCGAGGAAAAGCAAGCGAAAAAGGGTGAGGCTCCGCTCGATCTGTTGGGCGACATTTTGACGTCCGATCCGGTTCGCGACTCGAATTATGTCGGCGTGTCGGTGACCTGGAAGGTCGCCGACGAAGTGCCGACTTTGGTGAACACGATCGTTGAGAAATACGTCACGCTCGTGGATGAGCAGCAAAAGCAGTCCATTCGCAAGAACCAGGAACAACTCGGCACGGAGCTGGGCCGCGCCAAGCAACTTCTCGACGGGCAGAACAAGCAGATCGAATCCTTTCGGTCCGAAGAGGAAGTCTTGGGTACGGCGGGACGGGAGGTTGATGAGAAGTTGTTTACGCTGACGGCATTGGTCACCGAGGTGGAAGTGGACATGCTCGGGAAGAAGGCGCAATACGATGCGCTGAAAAACGTCACGCCCGATCAGTTACCCATCACCGCCGAGCTTCAGAACCTCTTGAACACGGATCCGACGATTTATCAACTCGAGCAACGGCTTCAGACGTTTGAGGAACAACTCAACTCGGTCAGCATCAAATACGGCCCGAATCACCGCATGGTGAAAGAGACCCAACAGGCGAAGGACATCGCGGCCGATCGCGTTCAACAGGAACGGGCGCGCAAGATCGTCGGTTTCCAAAACGACCAGAGCGAACAATCCAAGCGAAATTTCCTGGAAGCCCAGGAAAACCTCGTGTCTCTGAAGGACCGGCTTCTGAAGGTCCGAGACGAACAGCGCGACAAGGACGCCAAGCAAGCGCGGTATCTCCGAATGCAGGAGGAAGTGGAACAGCTCAAGACGCAGTACGAGCAGCTCCAAGAGAAAAAGCACTTCCTCGACATTACCTTGCGGCAGGAAAAGTCCATCCAGATCGAAGCGAAATCCTGGGCGATCGTGCCCAAGCGGCGTTCCAGCCCGAAGTGGGAAATCTGGATGCCCATCGGGACGATCCTGGGACTGGCGATCAGCGTCGGCTTTGCGATGCTCCTGGAAATGGCGGACAAGTCCGTGCGGACGCCGCGCGACGTCCTGCGACAGTCGATCCCCGTTCTCGGCACGATCCCCTCCACGGAAGACGACGAAATCGAGATTGCGCGGGTGGAAACGGCGACTCTCGATGCACCGCACTCGATCGTGGCAGAGGGCTTCCGGAACCTGCGCGCGAACCTCTTCTTCAGCGCCCCCGCTGAGCAGCAGGGCGCCATCCTGGTGACCAGCCCCAGCGGCGGCAACGGCAAGACCACGGTGGCGACCAATCTCGCTATTTCCATCGCCCTGAGCGGCCGACGCGTGCTGTTGGTCGACGCGAACTTCCGCCGGGCGAGCCTGCCGCGAATCTTCCAGGGCATGCGCGACGAGGGCCTGAGCAACGTCTTGATCGGTCAGGCGCAGCTCGACGACGTCGTGACGCCGACGTCCGTGCCGGGCCTGGACGTGCTCAGCGCCGGACCCATCCCGCCGAATCCGGCCGAACTCCTGGGCAGCAGCTATCTCCGCGACATGATCGTCGATGCCCGGGCCCGTTACGACCAGGTGATCTTCGACGGCCCGCCGGTCCTGCTGGTCAGCGATGCGATGGTCCTGGCGGGCGCGGTGGATGGCGTATTGCTCGTTTGCCAGTATCGATCGACGTCGCGGGGCTCCCTCCAGCGGACCCAGGCGCAGCTCGATGCGATGAACGCGCGCATCTTCGGGGCCGTCCTGAACAAGGTGGAGACGCGGGCGGGCGGTTACTTCCGCAAGGCCTATCGCGAGTTCTACGAGTACCACGAGCCTAGCGAGCAGAGCGGCGAGGCCCCGCAGCTCAAGTCCGGCGCCGAGAGCGAGCAGCTTCAGTCACAGGCGCCCGCCGAGACGCCGCCCGGCGAGACGCCCACGGGCGAGACTCCTCCGGCCGATGCCGGCTCGGCAGAGACCGCAGTCCTGGAGGCCGAGGCGCCGCCCCCGGTCAGCGAACCTGCCGCCGCCGAGGAGATCGCCTCGACGGAGTCCATGGCGCCGGCGACCGGCTCCGATTGGGGCACGCTCGATCTGGATCGCGAGATCAACGAGATCAGCGGCGAGAAGCTGCTCGGCGAAGAAGACTTCAAGTTCGACGAAGGCGGCGCGCCCGACGAAACCGGCGAAACCGGTGACGCCGACCAACCTCGCTAAGTCATTTCCTGGGCGATAGAATCAGTCCCCGGTCGGCCGGACATAGCCGCCTTATAGGTGTTGCGATTCAATTTGCGACCGCGGGAGGAGCGGAAATCTAGAATGACCCCTTTGATTCTCCAACGCACGACTTCCGCGATTCCGACGGCTTTCGAGGCGTACCCTGATCCTTATCTTGGCTTTCCGCGAGCGTCGCTTCTCCTCCCGGCCATTCCTGGAGATTCCCGCGGCCTCAAGACCGGCCACTCGATATCGACCATCAATATCTCCGTAGTTACTGGCGTGGCAATCGCAATCCTGTGCCTCGCTCAGGGCGCTCTGCGCGGGGAACTCCTGGTGAGCCCTTGGGAGGTGGACTGCGTCGTGTCGGACTCGAATTCGCAGAGTTCGGTCACATTCATTCGAGACGAGAATCCTTTTCACAATTCGCATACCGCGTTCCACGGATCGTCGTATGCCAGCGCATCCTATGACTTTGCCTGGACCGGCGATTCAGCCCACTTCGACGTCTACCCCAGCCACTACCTCCAGCAACTCGAAGGCCGCACGAGTTCCGACGGCCGGATCATCGTCAGCCCCGCCGTCGACTCGATCATCAGCTTGACGGGTACATGGCAGTTCGCCTGGCCGAATACCGTAATCGGCGCAACTGACATCGGGTTTGCGGTTGGCGATACTCAGACCAAGGAAATCATCGTCAACGACGGCGCACACGGCGGTAACTTCGATCTCGGCCCGCCCCATGGCACCCTCAACATTCAGGGCAGCGGCTTGCTGCTGGCGGGCGTGGAGTACCTGATTTATTACACCGCCTTGGTCGATCATTACGACCCCACGCCGCCCGGCACCCACGGGGAAGCCTCCGGGGCCATCCACTTCGAGATCATGCCCGTACCAGAACCCGCCGCGCTCGCCCTCCTCGCCTCCGCCCTCCTCCTCGCCCCCCGCCGCCGACGCCACAGCTTGCTCGTTCTTGGAGTTTTGGCGTTTCGGCGTTTTGGCGTTTCCGTCCCCCCTCCGGCCACTATCCACTGACCACTATCCACCGAGCACTATTCCCCTACCCCCTGACCCCTAAGTTTTCCCTTGCCTTTTTCGGCAGCCGCGCTATATTAGGTAATTGTTAGCTTTGCGGCATCGTGACGCACGGCCGCCATCGCCGACCGCGCGCGGGGAGAATTAGCGCCCATGACCACGAACGACTCCATCGAAGCGAAGTTTCGGCCCTCCTGCCCACGGCCCCTTGAATCCTCGGCCCCTCGGACCCTTTTCAGCGAAGCCGGGAATTCAATCTGCAAACCTGAATCCCGCTTGAATCCGAAAACCCCCACCCCCGTTTTTCACCCCGCCAACGCCGAAAATTCACGAAATTCAGCCCAATTCAGCCACCCTCTTTTTTTCTTGAATTCAACTGTCCCCCGCGCACGCGGTCGGCGGCCCAACCCTCAATCCCTCGTTCCCGCGTTCCGGAGAGCCCCCCGAGGATAAATAGGACGAATTACGATAATTGTGCATCCGCCCACACCCCCGCGCTGCGACCTTCCGACGTTCCGCATTCCGCATTCCGACTTCCGCGTTCCGCATTGGCGGCGACTGTTCAAGCCTGTT
>CAYMXF010000067.1:9584-13920 GCA_964393935.1 uncultured Planctomycetaceae bacterium | reverse complement strand
CTAGGGACCTCCGCCGTCTGTCGTTGTTTCGCCTTCATCCAACGCTTCACGGGCATACGCTGCGATGTGATCAAAAAGCGTGGCAAGAAACCCCATTAACGGAAAACCGCTTCCGCTAAACGGCACCGGACCCAACCGCTGAAGCGTCGGAATCTGATCGACGTCGGTCGGCGGCAGGAGCGCGGCCGGGTTCGGCGACGATCGCCAATACTGATTAGGGTCAACCGGCAGCCCCTTCGGCGCAACCTGCGGCTTGGAAGGAATGGCTGTTTTTATCCTTGATGCCATGTCAAGACTCCCCGATCGCGTCCTCCGAAAGGGCGAGGTACGTCCGCAATTCCTGTGTCGACAGGCCCGTCAGCCATTCGTCTCCGCTCCCGACAATCTGGTCCGCCAACGCCGATTTCTCCGCCAGGAGCCGGTCGATTCGCTCCTCCACCGTCCCGATGCACACGAACTTATGGACTTGAACGCGGCGCGTCTGACCGATGCGGTGGGCCCGGTCGGCGGCTTGTTCCTCCACCGCAGGATTCCACCATCGGTCAAAATGAAAAACGTGATTGGCCTTCGTGAGATTGAGCCCGAATCCGCCCGCTTTGAGCGAGAGTAAGAATATCCTCACCGGGCTGTTGGGGTCCTGAAAATCGAAAATCATCTCGTTGCGCTTTTTCATCGTCGAGCCGCCGTGCAGAAACGGGACGACGGTTTGAAGGCGATCGACGAGCATCTTTTGCAGCAGCGTCCCCATCTCCTTGTACTGCGTGAAGACGAGAGCCGCGTCGCCTTCCTCCAACACTTCCTCCAGCATCTCCACCAGCCGCTCGCACTTGCCGCTCCGTTCGTCGAGCGGCCCTTCGCTTTTCAAGAAATGGGCGGGATGGTTGCAGATCTGCTTGAGCTTCGTCAGGGCGGCGAGGATCAATCCGCGTCGGCGGATTCCGCTGGCCGAATCGACTTGGTTAAGCGTGTCGCTCACCGTCCGTTCGTAGAGCGAGGCCTGCTCCGGCGTTAGGTTACAATAGACCCTCATCTCCATCTTCTCCGGCAGATCGCAGGCCACCGTCGGGTCCGACTTGAGCCGCCGAAGCACGAACGGCCGGATCATCTGCCGAAGATGATCGGACTTCCGGCGGTCCCCGAACTTTTCGATCGGCACCGCAAAACGATTGCGAAACGCCGATGCACTGCCAAGCAGGCCGGGGTTGAGCATCTCCATGATCGACCACAGCTCGGACAAATGATTCTCGATCGGTGTGCCGGTCAGGGCGACGCGGTGCGTACTCTTGAGCGCTCGCAAGGCGATCGTCTGGTTTGCGCTGGGGTTCTTGATCTTCTGCGCCTCGTCCATCGCGATCCGATGCCAATGGACGCGCAACAGGTCCTTTAGCTCCCGGCTCGCCAATCCGTAGGTCGTCAGAACCACGTCGTTTCGGCTTGCCGCCGCTACGAACGCGTCTCCCGTGAGTCGCGTGGGGCCATGATGAACCACGACTCGCAGCGGCTTGGCGAAGCGCTGGATCTCCCGCTCCCAGTTGCCGACGACGGACATCGGCGCGAACAGCAAGGTCGGCCCGACCACCTGCCCGTCGCGCCGTTCGTGCAACAAAAGGGCAAGGAGTTGGATCGTCTTGCCTAGTCCCATGTCGTCCGCGAGGCACGAACCAATCCCGAGACGGTCGAGAAACGCCAGCCAGTGCAACCCACGAAGCTGATAAGGACGGAGCGTTCCATCGAAGTCCGGCGGCGGATCAAACGATTCGAGGGCGACGTTCGACGACTCGCGTAGGAACTGCTCGACCCAATCCGTTCCGGAAAGCCCCACGATCGGCAGCCCCGCGTCGAAATCTTCCGCCCCGCCGGCCAGGCGGATCGCTTGCAGGAGCGTGAACGGCTTGCCGGCCTGTTTGCGCATGAATTCCAATGCTTGCTGGGCGGCGTCGCGATCGACCCCGATCCACTGCCCGCGCAACTTCACCAAAGGCGCCTTGTTCGCGGTCAACCGCTCGAACTCCTCGAGCGAAAGCTGCTCCTCGCCCACGGCGACGCGCCAGTCGAAATCCAGCAGACTGCCGAGCCCCAGGCGACCCAACGAAAGGTCCCGTTGATCGCCGCCGTTTTCATGCGGCCGCACTTGAAGTCGTAATCCCAGGAGCGCCTGTCCCCGCGACGCCCATTCCGGCAGAAAAACATCGAAATCCTGCACGGACAGTAGCGGCGCGCGCTCACGAAGGAAGGCGTGCGCCTCGGCCGTCGTCAGGTCGACCCCGCCGGTCGCCCGGGCCGACGACCGCCCCAGCTCCGGCACGATCTCCGTCGCACGACGAAGTTGCGACAACAGATGTTGCCGTCGCGTGGAAAGGCGACTGCCCAGAATGCCCGGCGCGTCGCCGCGTTCGGCCAAGACCTTTGGCAGGTCCAGATCTTCTTCGCCGTCGGCTGACTTGAGTTCAAACGTCAAACGCCAACAGGCGCCGCCAAGATTCGAATCCTCCGGCGGCTCCTGCAACCTGAAAGTCAACCGCGGCGCGGGCTCGTCCGAATCGCCGTCGGCCTGGGAAACCCAGTCGCGCACTCGGCTGACGCCCGCCGAATGATCGTCCTCGTCGGCTCGCACGCCTCGATTGTTCCCGAGCAGGGCCGAGAGCCAGTACAGCTCCCAACATCCTACGTCCTTGGCCCGTCGATGGATTTGTTGAAAGAAGGAATCGCCCGACAACCCGCGCCGAATCAGCGCGTCCGTCGTCTCCGCCAGAAACGTCTCGATCAACCGCGTGGCATCCACCGCCGTCCCGCCCTTGCAGACCATGGCCCGACAAACCGGCGGCATGGCCACCACGAATCGCTCCAGCCACGCTAACTCGCGACGATCCTGCACCAAAAGCCGCCACCGCGCCTCGCAGCCGCCGCCCGGCGGTTCCACCGCATCCGGGCAAAACTGCTGTCGCGCCAGGACCGTCAGTACCCAACGAGCAAGAATCGCCCAATAGGTGAGACTGTCGCTCAAGGGATGCGAAGTCGTCGCGGAAAGACTCACCAGAAAATCCACGCTATCCCCCGGCGCAAAGGTGATCGCGGGAACGACTTCGCTTTGCAGTAGGGTCGCCGCCGACGGAGCTTCGGGTGCAGAAGGCTGGACCGGCTCTTCTCGCCCTTCCACGAACGGCAGCCACAATTCAATCGTGGATTGCCCGGCGACGGAGGAGAGAAGCCCATCCGGCGAAAGTTCACCCGCAACTTCGTGCAACTCCGCGGGAGAAAGCGCCCAGGCCGGCGCTAGCGTGGAAGATTTCCCCGCGCGAGATTTTGACGGCGATTCCGATTGTTCCGCCCGCCCTCCCCCACGTAGACCGAATAGATGAAACAATGTGCCGGACCAGAGTCCGTGCAAAGAAGCTGCGCCTGAAATCGTTGCCCCGCCCGCTGTCGACATCCCCACAAGGATAACATCTTCCCGTTATCCTCGCGCGGGTCCGGGCGATGGCTTTCATCTCCGGGCCCGCATACAATCGCAACCGGCTAATAGACCACCGCCCTAGAGGTCCCCCATGAACGCCTTCGAGATATTCAGCCTCGCCGGCAAGCGGGCCATCGCTTGCGGCAGCACCCAAGGCATCGGCCGCGCCTGTGCCCTCCAATTCGCACGGCTTGGCGCGGAAGTGACCCTGATCGCCCGTGATGAATCGGCCCTGACTCGCGTCAGCCGCGAACTCGACACCTCCGCCGGGCAAACGCACCGCTTCATCTGTGCCGATTTTTCCGACCCTCCCGGCCTCCGCGACAAAGTCGCTCGCCATCTTCAGGAAACCGGCCCGGTCCAAGTCTTGCTCAACAACACCGGCGGTCCGCCTCATGGCCCGATCATCGAAGCCAAACCCGAAGATTTCCAACAGGCCTTCTCCCGCCACGTCGTCTGCAATCAGATGCTCGTCCAGACCGTCCTGCCCGGCATGAAGCAGGCGAGCTACGGTCGGATCATCAACATCATCTCGACGTCCGTGAAAGAACCGATCCCGGGACTTGGCATCTCCAACACGACTCGCTGGGCCGTCGCCGCATGGGCGAAGACGACCGCCGGCGAACTCGCCCGCTACGGCATCACCGTCAATAACCTCCTGCCCGGCTACACCGCGACGGGCCGACTCGATGAACTGATCCGCGCCAAGGCCAAGGCCGGCGGCCAATCCGAGGATGCCGTTCGACAGGACATGATCGGGCGAATCCCGATGGGCCGCCTCGCCAGCCCCGACGAAATCGCCGCCGCCGCCGGCTTCCTCGCCTCTCCGGCGGCCAGCTACGTGACCGGTATCAACCTGACCGTGGACGGCGGGCGGACGGC
>CAYMXF010000067.1:3684-9484 GCA_964393935.1 uncultured Planctomycetaceae bacterium | reverse complement strand
ATGCAAAAGATCAAACACTACATCAACGGCGAACTCGTCGAGCCGGTCTCCGGGCAGTACCTCGACAACATCGAGCCCGCCACCGGCAAAGTCTATTCGCTCGTCCCTGACGGCGACGCCCGCGACGTCGAGCGCGCCGTCGAGGCTGCTGAGCGCGCGTTCCCCTCCTGGTCGAAGACGCCCGCCGCCGAGCGGTGCCGCATCCTGCTCAAGATCGCGGACTTAATCGAGGCGAAGCTGGACGACCTCGCCCGCGCCGAGACCATCGACAACGGCAAGCCGCTCTCGCTGGCCCGGTCGCTCGACATCCCCCGCGCCGCGGCGAACTTCCGATTCTTCGCGACGGCGATCCTGCACACCCATTCCGAAACACACGTCACCGACGGCGTCGCCCTCAACTATACGCTCCGCCAGCCGCGCGGCGTCGTCGGGCTTATCACGCCCTGGAACCTGCCGCTGTATCTGATCACTTGGAAAGTCGCTCCCGCGATTGCCACCGGCAATACCGCCGTCGCCAAGCCCTCCGAGATCACGCCGATGACGGCTTACTTGTTCTCGGAAATTTGCCGCGAGGCCGGTCTTCCACCCGGCGTGCTGAACATCGTGCACGGGCTGGGCGCGAAAGTCGGCGCCGCCATCACGGCCCATCCAAAGATCGGTACGATCTCCTTCACCGGCGGCACCGTCACCGGCCGCGAAGTGGCGAAGACCTGCGCCCCGCTCTTCAAAAAAGTTTCGCTGGAAATGGGCGGCAAAAACCCGACGATCGTCTTCGCCGACGTGGACATGGATCAGGCAATTCCCGGTACGCTCCGCGCCGCCTTCGCCAATCAAGGCCAAATCTGCTTATGCGGCTCGCGGATCTTCGTCGAGCGGCCCATCTACGACCGATTCGTCGAGCGTTTCATAGAGGCGGCCGGCAAGCTCCGCGTCGGCGACCCGCTGGAGCCGACGACCGATCAGGGCGCGATGGTCTCGAAAGCCCAATTGGACAAATCAACGTTCTACGTCGACCTCGCCAGGAAAGAGGGCGGCAAGATTCGCTGCGGCGGCGGCCCTCCGGCAAAAATCAACGACCGCTGCAAGGACGGCTACTTCTTCCAACCGACCGTCATCACCGATCTCGGCGTCGACTGCCGGGTCAACCGCGAGGAAATCTTCGGCCCCGTCGCGGCAATCATCCCCTTCTCCTCGGAGGACGAGGTCGTCCAATACGCAAACTCGACGGACTACGGTCTGGCCTCCAGCGTCTGGACGCAAAATCTCCCGCGCGCCCACCGCCTCGCCGAGCGGATCCAAAGCGGGACCGTCTGGATCAACTGCTGGCTCGTCCGCGACCTCCGTGTCCCCTTCGGCGGCATGAAGCAAAGCGGCATGGGCCGCGAAGGCGGTGACGAAGCCCTTCGATTCTTTACCGAACCGAAGAATGTTTGCATTCAAGTGCCCAATTCGTAGAGTGGACCGTGCCCACCCTCGACATGGCCTTACAGTGAATGATCCGAAACTATGTTCTTAGGCGTCTTAGCGGCCACCGCCGTCGTCTTTCTGTTCTTTCTGGTCGAGTGCGCGCTATTTTTCAGCGTCAACGAGTGGTATTGGCCATTGGGTCCGGCGCTGCACCACGAAGAGTGGCAGACCGACGTCCCCGTTGAAAAGGCCAGTCAGACCATCCGCGAGGCGCTTTCTCTCAACCCACTGGTGGCGCGCGATCGAGGCAAGGGCTTTTGCTTTCGCAGGAAATGGTGGCATACCGGGGCTTGGCCGCGAGCGTGGCTCCGGGTCATCGATGGGCCGGTTGGCGCGGTTCTGATCTACGAAGTACGACCCTTTGCGAGCCCGGTCCCCCTCGCCGCCTGCATGTTCGCCTGGTTTTTCATGGGCCTGACACGGACGGTCGCTCTCCTAATGATCGTTTTCACCGTCGTTGTCTATGTCTATTACTGGAAGCGTGAGCTGCGCATCTTCGATCGTCTGAGTCCCCTGCGCCGCCGCCTGCGTTCGATCGGCGTTTTCGTCTGCGAGAATTGCGGCTACGATCTGCACGGTCGCACTGACGCGGAACCGTGCCCGGAGTGCGGGAAAAAGCCGGTACAGAATGAGGGGCGGACGTGACTGCCCGACAAAGAATAGCCCATGTCTGACACTTTCGAGAGCAAGAAGGCCCCTGAGCCCGTCGGCGCGTATCCGCACGCCAAGCGTGTCGGCAATCTTCTGTTTCTCTCCGGCATCGGCCCGCGCAAGCGCGACAGCAAGGACATCCCCGGCGTGACGCTCGACGCCGCCGGCAACGTCGCCGCCTACGACATCGAAACGCAGTGCCGCTCGGTCTTCGACAACGTCCGCTTCGTCCTCGAAGACACCGGCGCAAAGTGGGAGAACATCGTCGACGTGACCGTCTTCCTCACGAACATGAAAAGAGACTTCCCCCTCTTCAACCGCCTCTACGCCGAGCATTTCGCCGGTCCCGGCCAGCCCAACCCCACGCGGACCACCGTCGAGGTCACCGCCCTTCCCACGCCGATCGCCATCGAACTGAAAGTCATCGCCGCTCTTTGAGCCGCAAGCGGTCAGAGCCGCGACTGTAAAGGAGCGCCGGGTAACGCTTCGAATACCGCGCGACGCTCCCACACGGTCGCGGCTCTGATCACAACCGATTCCCGAAGAGCACATCCTGCATGTCGTACAGCCCGGCGGGCTTTCCAACGAGCCATATCGCCGCTCGCAGCGCGCCGACTGCGAACGTGTCTCGCGAATGCGCCGAATGATGGATCGAAAGAGTTTCCCCCAGCGTTCCGAAAGCAACGGTGTGCTCGCCGACCGTACCGCCGATCCGCAGCGAGTGGACGCCGATCTCGCCCGCCGGTCGTTGCCCGATGTTTCCCTGCCGGCCATGTACGACTGGCGTCGATGGTTTTCCCTTCCGGCCGCTCCGCACGGCTTCCAATAGCGCCAACGCCGTCCCGCTCGGGGCATCGACCTTGAAGCGATGATGCACCTCGGTGATCTCCACGTCGTAGCTCTCGTCGAGCAGCCCGGCGATTTGCCGCGCGACACGTAGCATGACATTGACGCCGACGCTCATGTTCGCCGACTTGAGCACGGCGATCTTTCCCACCGCTTCGCGAATCCGCCCCATCTGCTCGTCGCTCTGCCCCGTCGTGCCGATCACCATCGGCCGGGCGGCGCCGACGCACGCCTCGATGCAGCGATCCGTCCCCGCCGGCGTCGAAAAATCGATCAGGACATCGAATTCCCCCGCCGCGCAATCGGTCACGCGTACTCCGATCGGCCCGATCCCCGCGAGTTCCCCGGCGTCCTTCCCTAAATGCTCGCTGCCCGGGGCATCGATCGCCGCAACGCACCGCCACTGGGCCTGCCCCGCCGCGAGCGCGATAATCCGCCGCCCCATCCGCCCCACCGCTCCTGCAACGGCAAACTTAATTACAGTCGATTGGTTGTAATCCTTTGTCATTCGCGTTGATGCACTTTCTCTGACCGTGTCGGTACCATCGGTTATTTACTGCGCTGAAACTGCCAGAAGACGAAATCACCGCCGGTCCCATGCTCTCCAAACTTCGAGTCATGTTTCCCCCGGTCGTCCTTTCCATCCGCCCCCACTGAGTAGAGAATGGGCCCTTCCTTTCGAAGTCGATAGACAAAAGGCTTACCCGTGAATGGATCAATGCGATAAGTCTTTAGACCCTTCAAACCCAAATTGGGATCGATGTCGCTAAGCGTCTTGGGCCATGCACCGTGTCGGCGATGATGCGCGCAAATCGCCAATGTCAGCATCGTTCCCCGACGTTCAGATTCGGTCCTTACCGATAATTCATAGGCTCGCGTCAGATCAACCTTGAAAAGGCGTGCTGTACTATGCTCAGTATCGTCTGGGAGAAACTCTGGGATTGCCTTACTCAACTCGTCCGCCCTCTGCCAGCGGAGCGGTCCTTCGACGATTCGGGCGTATTCCATAAAGAATTCATCAAGCTGTTCTGCAGTCTTCTTTGGATTGGTTTGCATGAGCAGGGTCAAGCTTGAGCGTGGAATATCGCCTTCTTCGCCCAGCAGCAGCCAGTAACGCTTCCAACCTTCGATCGTCGGCTTGCCGTTGCGACAGACCAATTGGAGCGAACTGAGCGCCGTTGCCCACTCCACGCGCACAAGCACCGGCCAATCTATCGCATCACGGTCAACCTTTCTCGCAGTTTTGTACGCGCGAGCTGCTTGAGACTCCGACCATAGCCGTAGATCGCATGCGGAACGAAGGCTGGTATAGATGAGCGAGCGGGATGCCTCAGCGACCAATCCACCGATGGTGGTGCTGCATTGCCTCATGTGCGAGACATGGCGCAAAACGACAAGCTCTGCATCCAACAGTGTCGAAGCTTCGTATTTCGGCCTAAGCCATGCTTGCGCGACGATAGCGCGAACGGCCGCGCGATTCGTCTTGGGATTATGCATGCTCAATGCGGCCAGCGAATCATCGTTGTTCTCGACCGGATGCCAATAGTCCTTCACTGACGTTGCGCTGTTGAACGCTTGAAGGCCGAGTTCGTTTTTTTGAATGTAGTCAGCCAGCGCCGGATACTCGGATTTGTCCCACGGGCGATGGTTAAACGCCGTCGCCTCGCTCATTTCTTGTTCCGACATGAGGGGTAATGTCTTGTTTGACGACGTTCCTTCTTTTTCGTCTGCCGTATGATGCGGCGTTGCCGATGGAACCAACGCGTTATAGAGTTCGAGTGAATTCTCAGTTTTTCCGCGACTCACGAGATCGTTAAACCAGGCTGCATAATCTACGTGATGATCGAATTCCAACTTCGGCGGTCGATCGGGAGGCGCCATACCACAGAAGATGAGGAGGAGGTAGCTTCCCGTCAGGAGAGTCATGATGACACCGCCTCAATTGCTGCGCAAATCGCATCCAAATCGTCCGCCACCGGTATCGGCCGATTCGCATAGCGCCCCGTCGATCCAGCCGTCGCCGCCGATTTGTCCGGGCCGATGCCCGTGTGGTACTTCACCGTCGCATCCGGGTCCTTCAACGCATGTCCCGTCAGGATGCACACGACACGAGCACCGCGATCAATAGTCCCGCGTGTCAAAAGCTGCCGCAATCCTGCCACGCTCGCCGCGCTGGCCGGCTCGCAACCGAATCCACACCGCCCGATCCGCGCCTTCTCGTCGAGAATCTCCTCATCCGTCACTTCGCACACCACGCCGTCCATCGCCTCCAGCGCCCGCAGCGCCTTCGGCAGATTCACCGGTCGCGCGATCTCGATGGCCGACGCGATCGTCTCCGCCTTCCGCCCGGCGGTGGCCATCTCGCGATAGAACCAATCGACGATACCCGCATCCCACGCCCCGCCCTTCCATCGCAGACCGCGCCGGTTAAATAGCTCGCTCAACGTATTAGCCCCCGCGGCGTTCACCACCGCCACCCGCGGCACCCGCTTCACGAGCCCCAACTCGCGCAGCTCCATAAACGCCTTACCAAACGCGCTGGTATTCCCCAGGTTCCCGCCCGGCACGACGATCCAGTCCGGCGGCTCCCACCCGAGTCCTTCGAGAACGCGGTACATGATCGTCTTCTGCCCCTCCAGCCGGAAGGGATTGATCGAGTTCATCACATATAGGCCCAGCCGCTCCGCCGCCTCGCGAATCCGCTTCATGCACGCGTCAAAATCCCCCTGAATCTGGAGCGTCAGCGCCCCGTAATCCAGCGCCTGCGACAGCTTGCCATAGGCGATCTTGCCGGCCCCGATAAAAACGATCGCCCGCATCGGCCGACCGTCCGGCA
>CAYMXF010000067.1:0-3584 GCA_964393935.1 uncultured Planctomycetaceae bacterium | reverse complement strand
CCGGAAAAATCGAGCGGGTTCGACCGCCCCGCCCACCGCCGCTCAAACTCTTTCAGGCTCTTCGGCGGGCTGCATCGGACCCAATCATACGCAACATCCAGCAGTGAGCCGCACCGCGCACAGGCATACGAAGCCTCCGACAAACTGGTTGTAGCCGCACAGCCCGGCTGGATGCACTTCAAGAATGCCTTGTCCGACATGCCCGCGATGTTATCCGCCGCTTTGAGCCGCGACAATCCGCACCGATCCACTTCGTAGCGGACGGCGGCAGGTACGGCGCGATAACATCGGCGTCCATTGCGGCTTGAGACTCTCGTGCCTCATCGCTTACAATGCGTATCTGGACGAGGTCGGGAACTCCCCTAGGACAATGACATGCTTCCCTTAGGTAAACGACTCCTCTGGTCGCTGATTCCATTGCTGCTTTTAAGCGCCGCGCGGCAAGTCCTCGGTGTCGACGCGAACCCGGTCCACGACGAACCGCTTTGGATTGGCGACGAACTGATTTATCCCGAAGGCGCGAACATCCCCCGCGGCCTGACCGATACGGAACGCAAGTATTTAGAAACGTACCCGCCGATCGGGTCGCGCGCCGTCACCCCCCCGCCGACCGGGCCGATCCACTGCGTCGCCGAGTTCGAGGCAATGGAGGGCCTGCTCATGGCCTGGGAGGCCTTCAACGCCTCCAGCACCGACATCCTGCCGACCTTGGCCAAGGAGGTCACGACGACCGCCGGCTCGAAGGTCTACATGGTCGTGGATACGGCGGCCGAGCAGACCAGTGCGAGTTCCACGCTAACGTCGGCCGGCTGCAACATGAGTAAGGTACAGTTCGTCATTCGCACGACCGACTCCGTCTGGATTCGCGACTATGGCCCGCGCTACATCTACGAAGGCGACTGCCGGGCCATCATCGATCACGATTACAATCGGCCGCGGCCCAACGACGATCTTCTTCCGTCTTACTTTTCAACCGTCAAACACCACGCCTATTACGAACACCAACTCATCCACGGCGGCGGCAATTACCATCTCGACGCCATCGATCGCTCCTACGCCACTGAACTCATCTGGAACGAGAACTCGAGCCTGACCCACACGCAAATCCACGACATCTGGCAGGACTATCAAAACGTGGACACGCATATCTTCCCTCCATTTCCCACGTCGGTGGATTCGACGCAGCACCTCGACATGTGGATGCAGGTCATCGCCGACGACAAGGTCATCATCAGCGACTGGCCCAATAACGTCGGCTCGACCCAGGACGTGATCTGCGACAATGCCGCCACCTACATGGCCGGGCAGGGTTACACGGTCTATCGCGTGCCTGCGCGGTCCATCAGCACCGTGCACTATACCTACACCAACGTCGTGATGATCAACAACGTCGTCCTCCTTCCGACCTACACGAATGCGACGATCGTCGCCGCCGGCCACAACGGACAGGCCCTAGCAGCGTGGCAAACAGCGATGCCGACAAAGACAATCGTGCAGATCAACTGCCAGGGAATGATTTCGCTGGCCGGTGCCATTCACTGCATCGTGATGCACGTGCCGGTCAACAAGGGCGGCGTCAACCCGGATGTCTATCTGAAGAACTATCGCGGCGGCGAGACGCTGACACCCGGCTCCAATATCGAAATCAACTGGATCTCTGACGACGACGAGAGAGTCTCCAACATGGACATCCTGCTTTCCACAAATGGCGGGGCCAGCTACGACACGACCATCGTGTCGATGACCGCCGACGACGGGTCGCACTTCTGGACCGTGCCGAGCGTCTGCTCGCAGGAGGCCCGCATCAAGGTCGTCGCCCGCGACGGCTCCGGCAACACCGGCTTCGACGCTAGCACGTCGAATCTGACCATCACCGCCCCGTTCCCCGCCGGAGACATGAGCTGCGATTGCAACATCGACATGGCCGATGCCGACCCGTTTGTGACGGCCCTGCTCGATCCTCCGAGCTTCGTGGGGTGCGATATCAACCTGGCCGACATGAACGGCGACACGTTCATCGACGGCGGCGACGTGCAAGACTTCGTGAATACGATCGCGCCCTGAACGCGCCGAGTATACGGCCACGCGGCCGCAAATTCAGTGTAGGGCGAGCCGGATCGGCCCGCTGCGATGGCTGGGGGGGGAAGGATGACATTCCACATGAGTCCGCCACGATACCTCAATCGATCAGCACTCATCATCGCACTTATTCTGGCCGCGACCCATCGCGTGGCCGCGCAATCCGCCACCACGGCGGTCTTCGTCGCCAACAACGGCAATCTCGAAGGCAGCGTCTCCTCTTTCACGCTCGATCCCTACACCGGACAGTTGGCGTTCGTTAACAAAATCGTCACCGGCACCCGAGCGAACATCAACGATCCCTGCGGCGGCTGCAACGCATCGGAGATCTCGCTTTCTCCGAGCGGCCGCTACCTCGCCACTTGCCATCCGGCCGGCGTCACCGACGGCATCACCGTTTTCCAGGTCGCCTCCAATGCGGTCATCAGCCAGGTCGCCCACCTCGACCTAACTCCGGGGCAGGATGGCCCGCTGGACATCGAATGGGTGGACGACACGTACCTGGGCACGGTCATGACCGCCCCGTCGCCCAACAAGCTGGCCATTTTCCGCTTCACGCCCTCGCCCCCGTCGTTGGTCCAGGTGGATAGCCAGAACGCCGGCTCGTTCGCCAGCACCCTAGCGGTGCACCCCACTCTCCGCGTGCTCTACGCGAGCGACACCAGCGGGCACCAGGTATTCTCGTATTCCGTCGCCGCTAACGGCCTCCTGTCGCTCATCGACACTGACCCGCTTGGCTCGTACTACGACATCGGACCCGGCCTCACCCCCGATGGCACGAAGATGTACGGTGGAGGCGGGATCAGCGGCAACGTCGTCTATGGTCATAACGTCGCCGCCGATGGAACGCTCAGCGCAATGAGCGGCACGCCCTTTTCCTCGCCCGGCTCCTCGCCCAAGCTCGCCGTCGCCGGCGACGACAGCAAAATCCTGGCAGTCGGCCATGGCACCGACGCGACCATCCGCACGTTTTTCATCGACCAGGCGACCGGCGCCCTCACCTACACCAACAACTTCTTCGACGTCGGTCTTCAAGGCACCCTCGGCGGCGCCAGGATCGCCTGCTTCAATCTTTTCGTCACCGACAACTCCACCGCCACCGACGGCGTCATAGGCATCTACTCCTTCACCCTGAAGTCGGACGGCACACTCAGCCAAAACCAACCCATCCAAAGCACGACGGGGACCGCCCCCACGGGCATCGCCACTTGGATCCCCGGTTACGCCAAAGGAGACATGAACTGCGACTGTCGCGTAGACCTCAGCGATGTGGACCCGTATTGTCAGGCGCTGCTTGATGCGCCCTCCTATTCGTCGTCCTTCGCCTATTGCGACATCAATAATGCCGACATGAACGGCGACACGTTCATCGACGGCGGCGATGTACAGAACTTCGTCGACGCAGTCATCCCGTAAGCCGAGACTCAGAAACGAAGAACGTTTTTGACATGATTCACACGATTAACGAGATGAAGTACATCCTGTAAATCTTGTAAATCCTGTCC
>CAYMXF010000066.1:10643-13954 GCA_964393935.1 uncultured Planctomycetaceae bacterium | reverse complement strand
AGCCTGGAGGCCATGGGCGCCGTCGAGCGGGTCGTTTGGGATAAGACCGGCACGCTCACGACGGGCTCGCCGGCGGTTCAGGAGGTCAGACCGGCGCTGGGCTGGAATGCTCCGTCGGTGCTGCGACTTGCCGCCGCGGCGGAGCAGCTTTCGCCGCATCCGATTGCAAAGGCCATCGTGGCCCAAGCTCGGCGAGACGGCGTGGAGTTGCCGGAGCCGACGGCGTTCCAATCCATCCCGGGCGCGGGGGTGAAGGCCACGGTGGAGGTCTGCGAGGTCATCGTCGGTGGGGTAAAATTCCTACGTTCGCTGGGCGTCTCGATCGGTGACGCGACGCTTTCGGCGTCGAGCGTCGGTCACGATGAATCCAATTTGAGCACCTACGTCGCCGTCGACGGCAAGCTCGCCGCGACGATATTCCTGGCCGATACGCTCCGGCCGTCGGCGCGATCGGCCGTCGAGCGTTTGGCTCGCTTGGGCGTTCAAAGCGATCTGTTGACCGGCGATGAGGAAGCCGCGGCTCGTCGGGTGGCAAGTCAGTTGGGCATCGAGCGCGTCCGTGCCGGGGTGGAGCCTCTGGGGAAAGTGGTCTACATCGAGGAATTGCGGCGGTCGGGTCAGCGCGTGGCGATGGTGGGCGACGGCATAAACGACGCCGCGGCGCTGGCGGCGGCTGACGTCGGGATCGCCTTTGCCACCGGCGCGGACGTCGCGGGCGAGGCGGCGGGGATCAATCTCGTCGGTTCGACGCCGCACCTGGTCGCCGATGCGATCGAGCTTGCCCGAGCGAGTTTGCGGATTATCCGCCAAAACCTATTCTGGGCCTTTTTCTACAATATCCTTATGATTCCTTTGGCGGCGGTCGGCGCGATCCCGCCGATGTTCGCGGCGGGAGCCATGATGGTGAGTTCGCTGACGGTCGTACTGAACGCGCTGCGGCTGCAAAGACAAGCACGCACGACACAATAATATGAAGATCTATCGCGGCATTTCATCGGTGGACGATTCGCTCCGCGGGGCGGTGCTTTCCGTCGGCAATTTCGACGGCGTACACCTCGGACATCAGCGGATTCTTCGCACCGCCCATGCCCTCGCGCGGGTCTCCAGCGCGGGCGTGGTGGCGATGACCTTCGAGCCGCATCCGATTTCCATCCTGCGGCCCGATCAAGCCCCGCCTCGGCTCACGCCGTGGGAGGAGAAGCTGCATCAATTGGAACGGGTCGCCGTCGACGCCGTCATACGGCTGGATACGGACTGGCCGCTCCTGTCGCTATCGGCCGAGGACTTTGTCCGCCAAATACTCATCAAACGGATTCATCCGTCGTACATCGTCGAGGGGCCGAACTTCGGATTTGGCCGCGGGCGGACGGGCAACGTAGAAACGCTTCATGCCTTGGCGTCCAAGGGCGGCTTCCAGGTCCGCGTCGTCGAGCCCTATCGATTGACCATGCCGGACGGGTCGCACATCGTCGTATCGAGTACGGTCATTCGTGAAGCGCTTCGCACGGGAGATGTGCGGCACGCAGCGCGATGCCTCGGACGCCCGTACGCCCTTGTGGGTCGGATCGTTCACGGCGCTGGGGCGGGCAAGAAGCTGGGCTATCCGACGATCAATCTGGACGTCGCCGACCAGCTTGTACCGGGGGAAGGCGTTTATGCGGGATGGGCAGAGGTCGCCGGGATGCGGCGGCCGTCGGCGGTGAGCATCGGTCGTAGGCCGACGCTCAGCAACAACGACGATTCGCCTGTTGTCATCGAGACGTTCGTGCTGGACGAGGCCGGCGATTGGTATGCCGAACATGCGCGGTTGGAATTGGTCGAGCGCCTGCGCGATCAGGTCCGCTTTGAGAGCCGCGAGGCTTTGACCGAGCAAATTACGAAAGATGTAGAGCGAGTCCGTGCCATTACGCAGGTCGCGACGTGAGCATCGATGATGAAGCCCGTGTTGATTGATCTGCTGGCCGCGATAGCGAGGATCGAGCGCGCCGCGCGGATCGTCATCACGACCCATCAACGCGCCGACGGCGACGCGCTCGGCAGCGTCGCCGCGATGCAACGCGTCCTTCGGGCCAGGGGAAAGCAAGCGATCGCCTACGTCCACGAGATAGTTCCCGAGCGATATCAATTCATGTCCGAGATCGAGCCGCTGAAGATTTGGCCGGCGGAGGCGTCGAAGGTCCTGGCCGGCGCCGATCTGCTGCTCGTGCTCGATACCTGCGCGGCGGTGCAACTCGGGCCGGTCGCGGATGCGATTCGCGGGGCGAAGCTGCCTAAGCTGGCGATCGACCATCATCTGACGCGTGACGACATCGTGGACGAGACGCACGTGGACGAATCCGCGGCGGCGTGCGCGCAGATGATCACGCAACTCTGCGACAAGGCCGGCTGGCCGATCGACGCGCAGACGGCGACGCTGCTCTACGTCGGCCTTTCGACCGATACCGGATGGTTTCGATTCTCCAACGCGAATACCGCCGCTTATGCCGCCGCCGCACGGTTGATTCATTCGGGTGTCCGGCCCAATGAACTCTACGAGCGGCTGTTCCTATGCGAGTCCCCGGCGCGGGCGCGGCTCATGGGCGCGGTGTTGTCGTCATTCGAGTTGCTGGCTGGCGGGCGGCTGGCGGTCATCAAACTCACAAGGGCCGTGCTCGCGGCCTGCGGCGCGAATCAGCAAATGACGGAAGACCTTATTAACGAACCGCAGCGCGTCGCGTCCGTCATGGCCTGCATCCTGATCATCGAGCCCGAGGAGGGCGAACCCGTACGGATGAGCCTGCGAAGCAAGCGCGATTTGGATGTCGCGGCGTTGGCGAAGCGATGGGGCGGCGGCGGACACGCCCGGGCCGCGGGGGCAAAAGTTAGGGGCCGATTCGACAGCGTCTGCGAAGACGTCGTCCACGCCGTCGTTGGCGAATTGGAAAAAATACCATGACCGACGCTCGCCCGCCGGATCGATGGACCGGACTGCTCCCCACGCTGCCCGTCGCTGTTCGAATCATGCTTATGGCGTTCCTGGCGATCATCGGCCTCGGTTATCTCACGGCCGTCGCAAACATCTATTACCGTCACCAACTCGCCGACGGCAAGCCGGGCATGTCGCTCGATGACATCCGTGCGGTCTATAGCGGTCTGAAGGCTGACGGCGGCAAGGAACCGACCGCCGTCTCGCGGATGCTCACAATGATTCGTGGCGAGATGCGGCAGTACATCTCATCGGAATCGGACTTCGCCGTCTTGGAAAACTGGCTCAAGGCGGGCGGCTCGGAGAAGGGGTTGGACGAGGGTGAGCGGCGGAAGACGCCGCGCCG
>CAYMXF010000066.1:8801-10543 GCA_964393935.1 uncultured Planctomycetaceae bacterium | reverse complement strand
CTGCTCTTCATGATGACGCGGCTGCCGTGGGGCGTGCGGAGCCTCCTGACGCCGCTGCCGATGCTCGCGCTGATGATCGATTTCGCCGGTTGGTGGCTGGCGCGGCTGGCGGACGGATTCATCTATTTCATCGCCGCCGGCGGGGCCATCTTTGGTATCGTGTTTGGGATTCAAATCCTTGCGATCACCGTAGACCTTTGGCGTCCTGGCCGATCACAATACTCAAGTACCACAAATCTATGAATACTTGACGCAATACATCTGCGGAAATGCCGCGTAGAACGCCGCGCAATCGGTCAAGTGTTTGATCGGCACGGAGTCGTTCACTGTGTGGGCGACGGACTCCGGTGCCGGGCCGAAGCCGACGCAGGGGATGCCGAACATTCCGTTGATCGACACGCCGTTCGTGCTGAAAGTCCATCGACTGACCTTCGGCGTCTTGCCCCACAGGCCCTTGTACGCCGAGACGGCGGCCCGCACCGGCTTTGATTCCTCGGGCACCACCCACGTCGGGAAATATTTCCTCGTCGGATAGATGAGCCCCGTGTGGCTGGCACGCTCGTACATCGGCACCTCGACGCGGGCCTTCACACCGGCACGGCGGACAGCCTGTTCGACCTGGCGTACGGCGATCGCCGCGGACTCGCCGGTCGTCAGCCGCCGGTCGATGTGGATGTACGCGTAATTCGGGACGGCATTGAGGCTCGGCGTCTTACATTCCCAATACGAGACGGTGATCGTGCCGGGGCCGAGGAACTTGTCTTTCGCGAGCTTGCCGTTCAGCGTTTCAATCTCGCGAACGACACGGGACATCTTGTAGATCGCATTGTCGCCCAGGTGCGGCATCGAGCCGTGACAAGACTTTCCATCTACGTGCACGCCGATTTCCATCCGCCCGCGCTGGCCGCGAAGGATCTTGCAGTCGGTCGAATCGGTCACGACCACGACGTCGGGGCGAAGCTTCTCCTCTTGGACGATGTACTGCCAGCATAGACCGTCGCAGTCCTCCTCCATCACCGTCACGACGACGTAGAGTGTGAATTTGTCGAGCGGCAGCTTGAGGTCGCGCATGATCCGGGCGGAATACACCATTGCCGGGATGGCCCCTTCCTGGTCGCCGGCGCCCCGGCCCCAGACCTTGCCGCCTGCGACTTTCCCTTTGTAGGGGTCGTGCTTCCACTCGGCGCGGTTGCCGATCCCGACGGTGTCGCAGTGCGCGTCGATGGCGATGATCGTCTTGCCGCGGCCGAGCTTCCCATACAGGTTGCCCATCGGGTCGGTATAGACCTTGTCGAAGGCCCTGGTCGCCTGCATCTCCTTCTTGATGCGGGCGATGACCTTGCCTTCCTGCGTGCTCTCGCTGGGGATCGCGACCATGTCGCGAAGGAATCGAACCATCGCGGGCTCATAGTGCTTGGCCCGCGCCTTGATGGCGTTGAAGTTCATCTCGTTGAATTCTCCCTCATCGGCCTCGTTCGCGCGGATAGGCCGTCGTCCACTTTCCCCTGACATCATGCAATTCCGTCACGGGTTCAGGTTGCAGTTTAAGGCAAGAACCGGTCGATGGGAAAGATCGGGACGAGGGTAGCGAGATCGGAGTTTCGGAGTCTTCACCGTCGGTCGGCGGTCCGTGTTTCCAAGAGCCGCTGGAAGACTTTGTCCTTCTTGTCGCGGGACAGCAGCCGCTCCTTGAGGCTTCCGTCGCTCGGGTCGGCGTAGATCATGGACACGTCCTTCTGGCC
>CAYMXF010000066.1:4623-8701 GCA_964393935.1 uncultured Planctomycetaceae bacterium | reverse complement strand
ACGCAGACGAGGCCGGTGGAGAAGTCCGCCTTGGTGCCTCGCTTTTCTTTACGGCCGATGGGCTCGCCGACGTGGACCCGGTAGTCCTGTCGCTTGGTGTCGCGCCGGGTCACCTTGAAGACCGTGACCGTCACTTCTTTCTTGGTCCGATCGGCTTTGGAAAGATAGAAATACGTGTCGCTGCTCACCTCGACGGGCCGGGAGGGCGGCGACCAACCGCTAAAGACCGTTAGTCGCCGGGCGTCTTCGGGGTCCTTGAGTTCGCTGGGGTTCCCTGCGTAGATGTTGAAGACTTCATACCGAATCCGGTAGACGTAGGTATGTCCGGGTTGGACATCGAGATCATGTGCCAGGATCGGCATGAGTCGATCCGGCGAGCGGGCCTGACTCTGCAGATCGGCCCGGCGGCTTCGAGGAAGTTTGGCCTTGACCTCGGTGAGGAGCTGCTTGGCCGCGCTGGATTCCTTTGCCTTGGCGCCGATCGAGTCGGCGGCGGCGCGGGCCAGAATGTAGGCGGCGTCGAGGTCCGGCTCTTTGAAAGGATTTTTTCCAGACATGGCTGCTTTCGCCCGGGTCATCCACTTCCGCGCTCGATCCGTCGCCGCCTGCTCGGCGTTGGCGCCTTCCGCAGGCTTCGGCGGTTCGTCCAAATACGGCATCGACGGGAGGGCCGCGCCATCGCTTGGAAGCTTGGGGCGGGCGATGTATTCGGATGCGCCGTCGATCAGGCGGCGAAAAGGGTCGAGCCCGGCAAGGCTGGGGGAACCGTCGGGACCGACCAGCGGAGGCCGTTTGAGCGGCTTGAACGGCAGGTAGGTTTCGACGTCTTCCCATCCACGTCGCGGGTCCGTCTGGTCCTTACGCTGGAGGTGGACTTTGACGATTTCGAGAAAAGCGCCGTCTGGGTAGGACTCACTGATGAAGTTGGCGTCTTGTTTCGTCAGATCGACCTGCGCCGCGACCGACACCCAATTGCGCTCGACCTTGTTTCCGCCGCCGTGCGTCTTTCCGTCAAAGGTCTCCAAATCGGGCTTTTCGCCCGGAAAATCGAAGGCCGATCGTCCGTTCGTGACAAGTGGAATGTCGGGGGAGACCATTTGCGCGAGTTGACGGGTCGTCGTTCCTCCGGCGGCGACGATAGGCATGTAGGGCGCGGGAAACGGTTGCGTTCGGGGCAACCGCGCCGATACTTCCGCGATCTGAATGAGGCCCTTGGCCTGGTCCCCAAACCATTCCGCGAGCTGCGCGACGGGATCCTTGCCGGCGCCAGGCTGCGCCGTGGTCTTCTTGGGTTCGGCCTTGGCGGACTGGACGGCTTGTCGCGTGTCTTCGGCGGCCTTTTCGACGGCTTCGCAAAGCTCGCCGGCGCTGTGCTCGTTGACCGAAAATCGCCCGCCGCCCACGCCGTACACCACGGCCCCGATCATGACGAGCGCGCAGACGCCGACCACTACTTTTTCGGCGTGCAAATCGATGAAACTTGCGCTCTTTTTTGCCACGATGGCGGGCTCCTGCTATTCGGGCTCCCTGCTCGGTCGCCCTCATTATCCGCCGCGCTCGTTCAGCTCTTCGCGGGCCCCCGGCCGTTTGAGAATCTCCTTGAGCGGCTTGGGGATCCACGGCTCGAAGATCTTCCGCATGTAATACCCCTCCAAATCAATCCGCACCTGCACGACCGGCTGGTCGCCGTAGATAAAGTTCTCCTGGAGCGGGTTGGGTTTGATGGCGCGGTAATGGACCGCGATCGGCGTATAGAAGCCGACGCCGCAGATTCGATCCATCACGCGCATCAGTGACGCCTCTTCCACGACCAGTTCCAACGCCAGCGGTACCATGAACATCTTGTCGTCGTTTTGGATCCCGGTGAAACTGGTTGCCAGGCCCTCGCTCGTCATGTTCGAGCCCCCGCCCTTGCCCAGCCTGTTGTCGATCGTCAACCGAACCAGCCGCTTGACGGGCATATAGGCGACCCAGAGTCGATCGCTCTTGCCTTCTTTGGTCAGTTCCGCGGCGCGCTCGTCGTTGCACCTCGCCAGCGCCGCGGCAATGTCTTGCTGAATCCACAGGGACATCTGCGCCTGCCAGATTTCGATCTCGCTGGGTGCGTCTTCGGTCTTAGCGATCCCATGCTTTCCGAAGGCATTGTTATCGACGTACATGTAGATGCGGCGGGCGATTTCTTCGGTGACGCGCGATCGAGGATATCGGCGCAGCACATCGACGAGCGCTCGCTCCTTCAGCGCTACCTGCTTCCCTGAAGCATCGGCGGCGTCCTTCCGCTGCTCCCCGTGCGGACCCCAGGGATTGGAGCCGGCATCGTCGCTCGAGCGTTGATTCAACGCCTGAAGCCGGGCGGCGTGGTCGGCGATCTCTTCGTTCGTGGGCTCTGCTCGGCCCTTGAGCCGCTCGGTAAGCTCCGTGTAGGCACCTGCGTAGACGGTTCTGAAATCGATGGCGTCCGACTGACTGGCCGGTTGCGTCGTGAGCACTTTGTCGGTGAGCGGCTTACGCAGGGCGGGCGTTCGTTTTCCATCCGATCCGACCTTCTCGTAGAAGGCGTTGTATTTCTGCATCGCGAGTGCGGCGCCCAGCGAGCGCTCAAACTCCTCATTGGCGGCTTGTACGTCCTTTTGGCGCTGTTCGATCGTCCGCAGGTTGGCGGGGTTTCGCCGGCCTTGTTCGACGGAGCCTTTCAGATGGTCGACCGCCTGGAGTTTTTCGACGATCTCGGATCCGGCGTAATAGGCCCAGCCTCCCGCGCCCAGCGACAGCAGGCAGACAAGTCCCAACGCGATGGGGCGCCACTGCGCTTTGAGGAATTCCATGTCTTGGACTCCGAACGGTTCTTCCTGCGGACCTATGTCTTTTTGCCAGGAGGCTTCTTGTCTTCGGGTTTCTTAGGCTTGTATTCGTCGGGGATAAGTTGCAGCGGAGTGTCGCCCTTGCGAATAATGACCTGGATCTTGAATCGCTGGTCTTCGGTCATTTTCTCTCCGCTGGCGAGGTCGACATCTTTGAGCTTTTCGCGGTATTTATTCGTTTCCGCGGCGACGGAACCTGTGTCAGGGGACGACTCGTTTCCCGGACCGCCGATGACGCCGCCGCCGCCCGAATCGAGATGGGGACCGCTGCGTCCTCCGCCACGGCCGTCCGGCGCGCCGCCTTGCGGTGAACCCGTGCCGCCGCGGCCTCGACCGCGTCCGCCGCCCGTTCGTCCGCCACCGTTGGGCCCTTGACCGTCTCCGCCGGTGAGCGGCCTATCCGGTTCCACGCTGCTTGAGCTCTCGGAGGGTCTTTTCATGACTTTCGCAAGCGTGACCTTTTCGACGTAGAAGCCTTTGCCCGGCGCTTTTCCCAGCTTGTCCAGGGTCTTGATGAGGGTCTCGTCGAGCCACTTGGCTGGTTTGGGGTCGGACGTGCTGCCGATAATCTGAACCGCCCAGCCCGCCTTGTGCGGCCCGGTCGACTTCTGTCCGGCCTCGAGAAAGAACACGGCGGGGTCCTGCGGGTGATAGAGCGTTTGGAGGGTTTCGATCCAGAGGTATCGCCGACTGGGACGATCCACCTGCTCGGCGAGTTTCTTGTAGTCCTCCGCCGTCACCGCATTTTTGAGATCGGGCGACGCCGCGGACTCCACGGCGCGATGGATGATGTCGAGGATGCGCGGCACATATACGTTGTTGTCCGGTAGTCGCGCGAGGGACTTGAGGAGGCCCTGATCGCCGGTCCGCTTGCCGTCCGCTTTGCTCATCTCGGATTGGTACCACTCAGCGGCCCCCGCCACTTTTGCGGCCCGTTCGACGGGCGCTTCTCCGCCGCCGCTATTGATGATCCGTTCGGCTTCGTCCTTGTTGGAGACGCGATAGACGGACACGCTTTGAAGGCTGCCCATCGCGCTGGAGATCTGCCCGTTGGTCAGGACGTTGCCGACCCAGATCGAACCGCCCGCGACGGCGATGCACGCCGTCGCCGCAACGAACCACGGCCGTTTCTTTTGCCAGAGGAGCGCCTTTCGGACCTCGAGTGGTATCAGATTCGACTGCACCCCGGCCAGCCCCAGCCCCTGAACCGCCAAGCC
>CAYMXF010000066.1:0-4523 GCA_964393935.1 uncultured Planctomycetaceae bacterium | reverse complement strand
CGCATCGCCTGGAAGACCTGCCGGGCATATTTCGATGCGGCAGCCGTTCGCTTGAGTTTTTCCGCTTTCTTGAACGAGATCTTGAACTGCGAGACCAGGGCCTCGGTGAACCGGTTGCCGCCGATGGGGATCGGCCGGGACCAGATTCGGTTGCCTTCCATGACGATCAAGTCCGTGGCCAGCGCGCCCATGTCGAGCAAGACGCAGGCTTTCTGCGGCTCGGTTGCCTGTTCAAAGCGGGCCGCGTTGTACGAGGCCATCGGGCTGGTCTGAACGATAAAGGGCTCGATGCCCTGCTCGGTAAAGTGGACCAGATAGTTACGGATCAGTTCCTTGCGGATCGCGAAAATGCCGACCTCGACGTCGGGCGAGTCCTTCTCGGTGAAGACCTGGTAGTCCCAGACGACCTCGTCCAGATCGAAGGGAATCTGTTGGCTCGCCTCGTATTGGACCATGTCCGGGATTTTTTTCGCCTCGACCGGCGGCATCTTGGTGAAGCGGGTGAGCGTCTGCTGGCCCGGGACGGCGACGACGACGCGGCTGTCCTTGAGGTTGTTGCGGGAGACAAAGGTCTGGAGCGACTTCGTGATCATCGCCGTGGCGTCGGTTTCGCCTTCGGACAAGATCGACTCGTGCTCCACGACGTCGAAGGCCAGCATCTCCACACCGTCGCCCGTGGGCTGGAGCTTAATCGCCTTGAGCAGACACTGCCCGACGTCTATTCCCCAGACGGGCTGCTTGGATGCCATGATGATCTCCGGTTGGGGCGGCGAGCCCACGGTCGGGCATCCCCTCGGGCGGCAAACAACACTTAGCTTCGCTATTCAGCGCTTGCGGGCGGGCCGAACCGGCGGCCGACGCAGTTCCATGCGCCGCGACCGATCCAGCAGGTGGGCGGGGATGCCTTGTCACCATACTTTATCTCGCCGGAAGGTCCGCGTCAATGTCGGGCCGATCTTTCTCGGACCGATGGGCCTTCCGGCATCCCGGGTTTTTTTCGCTCGCCAAGGGCGACGATTGCGGGGATATTTCCGCGATGCTTCTATCGGAACTAACGCCGTCCTTGGCCCGATTCGGTGCGATCGACTGGCTCGTGGTCGTCGCCTATCTCGTCGTGACCACCCTCCTCGGCGCGGCCCTGTCCGGCCGGTCCTCGACCATCCGTGATTTTTTCCTCGGCGGCCGCAAGCTGCCTTGGTGGGCCATCTGCGGCTCTATCGTGGCGACCGAGGTCTCGGCTGCGACCATCGTCGGCGTTCCAACAATCAGCTTCGCGGCCGGGGGCAACCTGACGTATCTTCAACTTGCGATGGGCAGCATCCTCGCGCGGGTCATCATTGCGCGGTATTTCGTCGACCGCTACTACGAACAAGAAATCTACAGCCCCTACGACTACGTCGGCACGAGGCTCGGGCCGCGCGTCCGGCAGACGACGACGGCGCTCTTTTTCATCGGGGCGGTCCTCGGGCAAGGCGCTCGACTCTACATCACGGCGTTCGTACTGAGCGTTGTCGCTGGACTGAGCCTCACCAGCGCGATCTGGATCATGGGCGCATTCGCCATCGGTTGGACGCTCATCGGCGGCATGGTCACCGTCATCTGGACGGACGTGATTCAGTTCATCGTGATTATTCTGGGAGCGATCGCCGCGCTGGTCGCGGCCGTTCTTTCCGTGCCCGGGTCGCTCGGCGAAGTCACGAGGTTCGCCTCCGAGGCCGACAAGTTCCGGTTGTTCAATTTGAGCGCCGATCTTTCGGTGGAATACACACTGTGGTGCGGACTTCTGGCGATTCCGTTTTTGAATCTGGCGGCGTTTGGAACGGACCAGGTGATGGCGCAGCGGTTCTTTTGTTGCAGGAGCCGAGCGGACGCCCGCAAAGCCGTGCTCTGGAGCAACATCAGCCTGGTGATTCCACTGCTCATGCTCTTTGTCGGAATCGCCCTGGCGGCCTATTTCCAGCACAACCCGTTTACGCAAGACGAGGCGACGCTGATGCGGCGGGACAAGACTTACCTCCTGCCGATCTTCATTGTGCGGCAGCTCCCGCTGGGTGTTCGCGGGCTGGTCGTCGCGGCGATCTTCGCCGCCGCCATCTCGACCCTGGAAGGCGCATTGGCCGCCCTTGCGCAGGCGACCGTCGGCTTGGTTTACCCGGCCGACCGGCTGGCCGGCGAGGAGGCGAAGCGCGCCGCTTCCGGCCGGATGAGCCTTGTCATCCTCTCCAAGCTGCTCGTCATCGGCTGGGGTGTCGCGCTGTGTTTGATGGCGATCAACTGCATCACCATCGCCAAGCAGTACAAGAACGTCATCGACTTGGCCCTCTCGCTCGTGCGTTACACTTATGGACCCTTGCTGGGCATCTTTCTGCTTGCTTTTCTACGTCGCCCGCCGGACGACGCGGGGCTATTCTGGGCCGTCATCCTGTCGGTCCTAGCGGTCGTCGGAATGTCGGTCCACGAAATACGGGTGGTGGCGTTGGGCGGCCGATGGCTAGAGGTCGCGGACGTTCTCGTCTGGGCAAGTACGTCGATCGCGGCGATCATCGGTCTGGATCGATTCCGGCGTGACGCTCGGCGTTTGACGGTCGTGCTGAGCGTCTGTATCGTGATCGTCCTGCTGCACTATCTTCAGATCGGCACGACGCCGGATGGAATGCCTATTCGTATTTCGGCCTATTGGCATTACCCCATCGCGGCGCTTCTGACGCTGGCGGTCGGGTACTTCCTGGGCCGTCATCGCCCACAAGAAAACGCCCGATGACTAATGCCATTCTCCTTCTAGGCGGGATCGAGCCAGTTCTCGACGAGAAGCCCCTCCACGGCGTCGAAGTGGCGGTCCGAACTCAACAGTGTAAATCCTTTACACCTCGCGATCCCGGCGATTTGTGCGTCTATCATCGGAATCGGACGGCCCTTTTGTCGAAGCTCTGCGCGGATACGACCGAACTCCATTGCACTGGCCCCGTCATATTCCCAGACCGTCAGATCAGCCAAGAGGGTGGTCAGCCGGGCAATATTCTCAGCGACCCGCCGACTATTAAACACCATGAACCACAACTCGCCGATCGAGGGACGACAGAGACCGACTCTCGCGTCTGTCAGCGCCTCCAGTCGTGCAAGCAGTTCCCGGTCATCGCGAAGCAGGCGACCCGCGTGATTGGTATCGAGTAGGTATTCGATCACGAATCATCAACCGACGTAAGATCGGCGTCGCGCATCCGCTGCACTTCGCTTAGGAGTTCGTCGAGTTCGGCGGGGTCGCCAGCCCAACGCGCCTTGCAATGGCGAACGGCTTCCGGGCTACCGCGGACCGGCGCCGCGGCGTCGGGCAGCATCGGCTCTACGTTGACGAGGGTACCATCGTCCAGCGATACGGGACCGTCGAAAATGACGACTCCTTTTTGAATGCGTCCACGATAAGTCATCGCAATGCAATTCTCGATTCCACGCTTGTCCTAATCTTAGGGCCCTTTTCGAGCCTTTTACAAGGGACGTAATACTCTGCGGCCCCTTTTGGGGCGGCGGCCAACGCGAATAAGAAGGCGCCCGACGACGTTTATCATCGGGCGCTAATCAGGTCACTTCGTTATTGCGACGGCCGTCGATCTTACGGCGTGCCGGCATCGTCGCTGTTGGGGTCGCTGGTCTCCTTCTCCGGCGCTTGTTGATCGGCCATCTTCGCATAGACCGAGCCATCGTTCTTATTCTTGTACATCGCCGTGTCCATGCCGGGCACGTGCTCCTTGCTGGAGACGAGGAAGATCTCGACCCGGCGATTCTCCTCGCTGCCGCCCGTTGACGGATTCGGCACGCGCGGTCGGAACTCGCCGTAGCCCATGCAGCCCATCCGCAAGTAATCGACGCCGTCGCCCTTGAGGGTGAACATCACGGCGATGGCGCGATGGACCGAGAGGTGCCAATTCGTCGGATGCTTGCGGCCGGTGATCGGGCCGATGGGCAGCGTGTCCGTGTGACCGACGACGACGACCTCGAACTGGCTGGCCGCCGCGGAGTCGACGATATCGGCGAAGGCCTTCAACGACGCCTTGACTTCCTCCTTCACTTCGTCGCTGCCCTTGGCGAAGGTCAAGTCGCTCTTCCAGCGGACGGCGCCCTTCTTCGCGTCATACTCGATCGTGTCGGGGTACTTGGCGGCCAGCTCCTTCAAAGCTTTGTCCAACTCCGGCGGCAGCTTGACCTCGACGACCTCGACCCTGCCCATGCCCTTGGCGAGGACGTTGTCCATCTGTCCTTGGAGCTTCTTCACGAAGGCGTCGAGCCGCTCGTTTTCGCCCTTGAGGGTCTCGGCGTAGGCCGACTTGGTGTCGAGTTCGCGGCGCAGCGCCTCGCGCTCGGCCTCGAGGGCCTGCGACTTATTCCGCTCGTCCGCCAGATCGCGCTCCAGCGAATCGGCGCGCTCGGCGGCCTTGCGCCGGGCGAACTCGGTTCGCAGATATTCGTCGCGCGACACGCAACCGGTCGCCATCGTCCAACTGCCCGCCATGGCCGCGAGCAACAACCAC
>CAYMXF010000065.1:3370-13995 GCA_964393935.1 uncultured Planctomycetaceae bacterium | reverse complement strand
TCCAGCCCGTCTTGCAACAGTGCGAACAGAATCGGCGACCGCTCGATCGCGGTCACGTGGCAGCCGTGGTAGGCGAGGCGGAAGGCGTCGCGGCCCAGGCCGGCGGTCGCATCGAGCACGGTCAGCCGACTGCTGCTAAAGCCGACGGCTTTGAAGAGCAGCCCGAAGCGATTGACCCGGCGGGCGTAGCCGAGCGGACCGCCGACGAAATCGACGAACAGCGGACCCGGCCCGCCCTTGACACGCGACCGACGCTTCGCGTTCCAGCCCTTGACACTCTCGACTCTCGGCTGTGTCAAGGGCTTGCCGCGCTGCGGGAAACGCAACTCCAAACGCTCGGCCGTGACCGTCAGCAGCATGTCGTACGCTGGATCGCCGGCGCGGACGAGCGGCAGGCCGAGTTGTGCGGCGAGTTGTGCAGCGAGGCGGTGGAGGGAGTCCCCGGACGATCCATCGGACGGTTCCTCGGATTCGGCCGCGTACACGGCAACCGTCGCGCGGGCGGTCGATTCTCCCCGCGCGGGATCGGCGCTCGCAGCGTCCGCGCCGAGATCGCGCCGTGTCCGGCCTGCTTTGCGCTTCATCCGAAAATTCCCATCTGCGCGATCGTAGCAAAGCGAGTCGCCCGGCCGCAAGCGCATTCAGACCGACCGCTTTTTCGCCTTTCGTTGTTTTCTTGAAGGATCGGCTTTTCGCCGGTCGTTTTGATTACGTCGAATGAGGGCCGCCTCCAGCAACTCGTCATGGGCTTCGCTCCCGCGCAAAAGGAGATGATCCAGCGGTTCATCGTTCCGATGGATGCCGTTGGAAAATCGCTCCGCGAGACCGACTTCCGCCGTACCTACGGCGCGCAGATCATCGCCGTCGAAAAGCCCGACGGCACGATCCAGTGTCCCCCCGATCTGGACGCGCCGCTCGCGACGGGCCAGCGGTTGCTGGCGATTGTTGCGCAAAGCGATGAATGAATGGGATAGAAGTTACGCCGCCGGGGATTCGCGGAGGGCGGCGGTGAGGGGGGCGACGGCGGAGTCGGGCGTCGTGGCCGCGGCGGTTTGCGCGGAGGTCTGGGTTGGGGCAGCGGGTTCGCCATTATCCGGGGTGAATTCGGGGACGATCTCACCTAATCGCCGCTTGAGTTGGTCTTCGCTTAGTTCGTCGGCGACGGCGACGAGGTCGGTGATCGACTTGCAGACGCGCGACCAATCCTCGGGACGGTTTCGCCAGACGTAAATCTTCTCGTGCGTCGTCGGGCCCATGTCCTCGCCGAGGACGGACAGCTCCTCGTAGAGCTTCTCGCCGGGGCGGACGCCGGTGTAGACGATCTCGATGTCCTCGCCGGGGCGCAGGCCGGAGAGCGTGATCATTTCGCGGGCCAGATCGACGATCTTGACCGGCTCGCCCATGTCGAGGACGAAGATGTCGCCGTCGTCGCCCATGACGCCGGCCTGGAGGACGAGCTGCGTCGCCTCGGGGATGGTCATGAAGTAGCGCGTCATCGCGGGGTCGGTCACGGTGACGGGGCCGCCGGCGGCGATTTGCTTGGCGAAGATGGGCACGACGCTGCCGGACGAGCCGAGTACGTTGCCGAAGCGGACGGTCATGAACTGGGTCGCCGTGCCCTGGCGAAGCTGCTGGATGTACATCTCGGCGATGCGCTTGGTGCAGCCCATGACGCTGGTGGGGTTGACCGCCTTGTCGGTGGAGATCATGACGAAGCGCTTGACGTCACGGCGCTTGGCGGCGTCGGCGACGGTCTTGGTGCCGAGGATGTTGTTCTTGATGGCCTCTCCGACGTTGGATTCCATCAGCGGGACGTGCTTGTGGGCGGCGGCGTGGAAGATCACGTCCGGATGCTCCGACGAGAAAATCGCGTCAACCCGCTTGGCGTCGCAGATATCCGCGACGTAGCCGATGCGCTCGACGTCGGGCGCGAGCAGCGCCAGTTCCCGGTCGATCTCGAAAAGGTTGTTCTCCGCCTGCTCGACGAGCACGAGCCGTGCCGGATTGAATCGCAGCACCTGCCGGCAGATTTCCGAACCGATCGAGCCGCCGGCGCCGGTGACGAGCACGCGCTGGCCGTGGAGGTATTCGCTGATCTTGGCCTCGTCGAGCTTCACTTGCTCGCGGCCGAGCAGGTCCTTGATGTCGACGTCGCGAATCTGCGAGACGGTTACGCGGCCCTCGATGACCGCCTCCATCGCCGGGATCGTTCGGAAACGGACGTTGAGCCCCTGGAGCTGCTCGACGATGTAGCGCAGCTTCTTCTGCGGTGCGGTGGGCATGGCGATCAGAAGCTCTTCCACTTGTTCGCGCTGGCAAACCGCGCGGACGTCTTCGATTCGCCCCACGACGGGCACGTCGTGAATCCGAGCGCCGTGCTTATTCGTGTCGTCATCCAAGAATCCCACGACGCGATAACGCTCGATCGGCATACGGAGGATTTCGCGGAGCAGGGCCTCTCCCGTGTCTCCGGCGCCGACGATCAGGCAGTGCCGGTGGCCGGCCATGATGACCGGCCGCATCTCCTCGTGGTACAACCGAACGATCAAACGCGCCCCGCAGATCACCGCAATCGTCATGCCCAAGTCCAGGAGGAACGTGGATTGCGGGAAGATCAGGTCGCGCGGTTTTCCGAGTTCGGGGTCGAAAACGTGCCTGCCCAGGAAACTGGTCCCGCGCTGCTGACAAATCGTTTCGAGGGCGAAATAGACCACGATGAAGAGGAAGGTGCTTAGATAGGTGGCCTTCACCACGGACATCAGATCGCGCATTCCCACGTAGCGCCACGAGCCGCGGAACAGCTTCATCCGCCAAAAGACCAGCGTTTTGATGAATAACACGATCGGAAGCAGCGGAAGGAAGAACGGCCGAAACCAATACTCGAAGCTCTTGAAGTTATAAAGAAGGCCCTGCGCCAGGAAAAGCGCCAGCGCGAAGAGGCCGACGTGCGCGGCGAACACCAGGACGTTGCGGTGACGCATCACGCCTCGGGGCAGGAATCTTTGACTGGTCCGCGCATCAGTCGACATCGCATCACTTGCGAACCTGCGGCGGCTCGCACCCTCACCTCGACGTTGGCCGGGTCTGTCCCCTTACGGAAGATTCGGACGGCTGCGGCCGGCATTTTTTCGGCGTGGACGTCGCTCACTCGACGACGGCCGCCGCCCCCGCGACGTGCGGTTCTCGCATCAGGGTGTGGTCGGCGTCGTCGTCGTCGTCGCCGTCACGAGGTCGCGGAACTTTTGAAAGATCGCCACCTCTTCCGGATAGATCGAATGTTGGATCGCGCTGTCAATGGCCCCGAGCGTCGTTGCGCGGTCGCCGTTGAGCCAGGAGAAGAAGGCCAACATCATGGATGGAGACGCGTTCTCCGGGACGGACTTCGCCCAAAGGTTTATCTTGTTCAAGGTCTGCTCGAACTCTTGGGGATTCTTGAAGAAAGCGTTCTTGTCGATCCGTAGGTCGTCCAGCGTCTTCGCGCGCTTCAGCGCCGTTATCAAATGATGATAAGCTTGATTATAATCTTCGTTCTTAAAGGTTGCTAAGAGGCCGGCCACGAACGGCCGGGCTTGATCGTAGTGTATGTCGGCGTCCAGATCGAAATAGTTGCGAGCGCCAATGTAGTCGCCTTCGCGGAATTGCCGGACGCCAAGATTGTAGTAATCTTTCATCCTTACTTGAATGGAATCGTTCATCAAATCGTCGGCGTGCTTCGTCGGTGGGGGCGCGACCTCTACGTTCGGAGCGGACGAGGCCGTCGGCGTACTACTCGGTGGTATCCCCGCGCCACCGTTCATCTCCGCCGTTGTGACGAGGTTGCGGCCCAGAAAAGAGGTGCTTTTGATCGCGAGCGCGGAACGCGGGCTTAGCAAATTACGATGTTCCATCAGGTCGCGCATCGGACTGGTCGGTATTTGATACTTCCGGCTGACCATTCTGGGGTAAATCGACTGCAGGATCTCTTGGATCTCTTCGCTTCGCGTTCGAACACCTTCGTAGCGCGACACCTGAAACGTCCCGAGTCGCGGGCGTTGACGATCGGCGGCGCCTCGATACCCAGTCGATCGTTGAAAAGAACGGGCCCGGCCCCCCGCAGTCGTGGGTCGTACGGTGTCCTGCGCGTATGACGACGGCGTCATCCCCCAAAACAGGGCTATCACCGTCAGAATGGCATGGCGTCCGCGCATCAAACCGTCTCCAAGTTCAAAAACGAGAATATGTTATGATATCGACCTTTCCGGCAGGGGTCAATACGATCACGCGCCGCGCCCCCGGTGACGAATCCTTTTGTTGGACATCGCGCGTCGCGTGCATCGTTGGGATCCGATGTTATTAGCAATAGGCCGGCTATGCCCCGCATCTCTCTATTATCGATCTCTCTGGCCGCCAAGTGTCGGCTACTCTTCGGGTTGGCCGTCCTTCTTATTATTGCATCGACGCTTTTTGTGCCGTGGTTGCGGATGCGCGACCTGGCCCATGAAACCAACATTCAGACCGCTCGGCTGATCGGACGTCTTGCCCTTGCCCGTAGCGACCTGAGAAGCGGCAATTGGGAGTCCAAACAGCGTGCCTTGGAGGCGTGGTGGCCCGTAGGTGCTCAGGAATACGGGTTTCGTAGTCCTGTTCCGCAGCTCGTTGCCTTATCGGACCCTTCCACCCCCAAACCTCCTACTTGGGCGGATGACTACCTGGGCAGCGCTATAACTGAACTTGTTCGCAAGCCCGGACTTCTGGAGGCGACGCCCACCATCGACACAGTGGACGATCATCTCGTTTATCGCGTCGTTCTGCCGGTGCGTTCTGTCGGCGGGACGTATCCCCTCGGAATCCTGCTCGGGGTCGTTTCCGTTGAGTATTCCGCGCCCAATGCGCGCGTCGAACTCTTCGTCAACCTTGGGCTGAGCCTGATGGCCGGGGCGCTGGCCGGCATCCTCGCCGTGCTCGTCTTTTATTTAATCACGCAAAAGCTGATTCTCTCGCCCGTCCGCGAGTTGACGCGGGTCTCGGAAAGCGTCTCCCAAGGCGATCACGGCGTCCGTAGCCAGATCGCGACCGGCGACGAGTTCGAGGAACTCGCCCGGGCATTCAACGCGATGCTCGCCCACCTGCAAACCTCCGAAAACGAACTCAAGACGATCAACCGCAGCCTCGACACCCGGCTCGGCGAGATCGCCGAACGCAACGTCGCCCTCTTCGAGGCCAACAAGATCAAGAGCCAGTTCTTGGCCAACGTCAGCCACGAGCTGCGCACGCCGCTGACCTCGATCATCGGGTTCGCCGAACTGCTCCGAGAGGCCGCCAGTTCCGAGGGCGGCCGGATGCACCGTTACTCGGAAAACATCATGTCCAGCGGCCGATTGCTGTTGGGGATTATCAATGACCTCTTGGACCTCGCGAAGATCGAGGCCGGAAAGCTCGAACTCCACGTCGGCCAGGTGGATGTGCTTGAAATGGCAAGAAACCTAATTGACTTCATGCGTCCGCTGGCCGACAAAAAGAGTCTGCAACTCGTCGCCGACTTGCCGGAGGAGCTTCCGCCGGTCACGTCGGACGCCGGCCGTATCCAGCAGGTCCTTTACAACCTCCTCTCGAATGCCGTGAAGTTCACCCCCGACGGCGGTCTGGTCGAGTTGAAAGTCAGCCGACTCGACGCCGAGCATGTCTCGATCGCCGTTCGCGACACCGGCATCGGGATTCCCGAAAAAGACCTCGTCAACGTCTTTGAGAAGTTCCGCCAGCTTGACGACTCGATGACCCGCGAGCACAGCGGCACCGGCCTGGGTCTGGCCATCAGCAAGGAACTCGTCACCATGCTCGGCGGGACCGTCCACGTCGCCAGCGAACTCGAAAAAGGCTCGACCTTTTCCGTGACGCTGCCGATCGACGCGCACCTCGAAGACCACACGACCAAGGCGCACGAGGTCCGTTTGACGTGGTGAGTCGATAATAGCGAATAGCGAATGGCGAATAGCGAAAACGAGCTTCAACGCAGCCGCGGTCGGAAAGGGCTGCGATTCTTATTTGTGTTGATTTGTCTCTTTGCCATACCGTTCATAGCGGAGATCTTGGTCCGTGTTGGCGGTTTGGCCCCTCGCGTTTATGCGTCGCGCCGATTCGAGCCCAACGGGGGCGTTCCATTTACGGCCATTCGCGAAGGCACGATCTCTTTGCCGGTCTATCAGCCAAACACCGCATTTTCCTCCGTGTACGATCCGGTCGGCGAGGATCGTGGGTATCTAAAGCCCGATGGCCGAGTCAGTTACCGCATCAACGAGCATGGTTTTCGCGGCGGGCCGCTCTCCGTCGACAAGCAAGCCGGGACCTTTCGTGTTGTTTGTCTGGGCGACTCCATCACCTTTGGCGAAGGCGTCCGCGAGGAAGACACCTACCCCGCCAGGCTCGAAAAACTGCTGGCTGCCTCAATGCCCGGCCGCGCGGTACAGGTCGTCAACGCCGGCGTGCAGGGTTACGGCACGCGCGAAGAGGTCGCCCTGTATTTCGCCCGATGCACCAAGCTCAAACCCGACGTCGTTACGCTCGGCTTCTTCCTCAACGACGTGACCGACTTCGGCGAGACGATCCGGCAGAACGACGAGCGGACGCGAGACCTTTCCCGGTCCGGCCTTGGCAAGGTCTCGAAGATTTGGGAAATGATCGAGCGTCGTCACCGGGCGACCGAGCTTCAGGAGCAGTATTTCGAGACCACCCGCCGGTCCTTCAACGGCGAAAACTGGCAGGTCGCCAAGCAACTCCTAGCGATGATGGAGCAGCAGTCGAAGCAAGACGGCTTCCGTTTCGTCGTTGTCCTCTTTCCTATCTTGTGGGGGTTGGACGGTGTCTATCCATTTGAGGATCTGCACGCCCGCGTGGCCGCCGCCTGCCAGGAGGCCGGCTGCGATTTTTTCGATTTGTTGCCCGTTTATCGCGGCCGTCGGCCCGAGTCGCTGTGGGTCCACGCGACGGACCAACATCCCAACGAAATCGCCCACGCCTTGGCCGCCGAGCGGATCGCGGCGGTGCTCACGAACAGCAAGCCCTAATGGATGCCGATCGGCAGTACCTGCGCTAGGAGCGCAATTCTTGGCGCGGACCTTGCCCAACGCCCGATAGCACCGCGCATCTCCTGAACCGCCGATGAATGTCAGGTGACAAAATGTTTACAGCCCGATTCTAGATTATAGCCTCTCCACCGCCCGCGCAACCGATGTTTATCGGTACTTTGCGCGCGGCGGGAAAGACTCGCATAACAGGATCGAAAAGTCCCGGTCGACCTCGAAACAGGGATGTATAATTAGGTGACTCCCCGAACTGTTAGGAGCCGGCCATGGCCTCATTCGACCTTCGACGGATTCTCGCGGGGTGGGACTACGAATCCAACCAGATCACCGTGCGCAAAATCACCGGCGACGACGGCTCGGTGAAGATCCAAATGCGCCTCGACCTCGGACTTCTTCAAATGGAAGTCAGCGGCCGGCCGGACGGCCAGCGCCCGCACGGCGCCGAGTCGCTGCTGACCTACCACGATCGCCGCCTCGAACAGCACAATGAACGTAACGGCATCGACCTGGGCTTCGAGCTTTCGCCCGCCGAGTGCCAAGCGCTCCGCGAGGAGTCGGTGCAGTATTACCACCGCTATCTGGCCGAGTTCGTCCTGGAAGACTTTGAAGGCGTCGAGCGCGATACCGCCCGAAACCTTCGCGTCCTGGACCTCTGCCGCGAACATGCCCAGGAAGAAGGCGACCGGATGATCCTCGAACAATACCGGCCCTACCTGATCATGATGAACACGCGGGCTCAGGTCCACTTGGCCCTGCGCAAAGGCGCGTTCAAGACCGCCTTGGCCCGCGTCAACGCCGGCCTCACGATGATCCAGGAACTATTCGACGATTCCGGTCAGGAAGAGGTCTTTGAAGAGTCGACGGAGGTTTCGATCCTGACGGCCCTGCGCAACGAGATCGCCGCGCGCCTGCCGGCCGACCCGCTTCAGAAGCTCGAAGGCGAACTGCAAAAGGCCGTCTCCGAGGAGCGCTACGAGGACGCCGCCGTGCTGCGAAACCGCATGGAGGCCATGCGCGCCCGGCAATCCGCCCCGGTGCCGCGCCGGCGGAAGAAATAGTTGTTTATCGATAAATTGAAGCAACTTCGCAAAGCCCCGGGCAGGCTTGCCCGGGGCTTTGGTTTGCGCTGGTTGCATGAGCCGTCGTTGCTCGCCACAATCGCCGGCGGAGCCTTCCCATGAGCGACGCCGACACGACGATCCGTGATCTTCGCGAGACCGTCCGCCGATTCGTCGACGAGCGAGATTGGAACCCGTTTCACGACCCGAAGAATCTCTCGATGGCCATCGCCACGGAAGCGGCCGAGCTGATGGAGCACTTCCGCTGGCTGACCGGCCCGCAGGCCCGCGAGTTGCGAAACTCCCCCGAGGACTTGCAACAGGTCCGCGAGGAGTTGGCCGACATCTTCTGTTTCACGCTCTCATTCGCCAACGCCCTGGATATCGACCTTACGACGGCGCTTCGCGAAAAGATGGTCAAGAATGCTGAGAAGTATCCCGCCGAACGCTTCCGCGGGCGTTTTCGCTGATCTTTCATGACGCCTTAGCCCATTGGGTGAATCGCACCGGCTGAGAGCCGGTGCCACAAATGTCTACCGGGATAGGCGCTTAGTCCAGCGCGATTTCAACTCGCAGGAACTTCTCACTTCCCGCGGCAAGGAAAACAGCGGATTTCTTGAAGAGTCCTTCCGGGGAGAGGGCCCGCTGGGCGAACGCGGCGAAGTCCTTGGTCGGCATCACGATACATAGAAATTCGGCCTCCGGTATTTCGTCATCCCTCGCGGCGTTCTTGGTTGCATAAGCAAACACGATCCCCAAATAATCCAACTTTGCGGACTTAAATCGAGCTGTTGGATGACTTCTCAACAGTACGGGTAGGACGGTTTGCTGAATAAACGCCACGGCCCGTTTCTCGGGGGTGTTCATGCCCAGATTGACGTTGTCAAATACGGCGTCCGAAAAAACCGTGCCGAGTAACAAGGTGGGTCGATCTTGATAGCTTGCGAATTGAACGGGAATACCGTCCGGCTTCGGTTCATTCGCGCTCTTCAGATAAGCGCTGAATTCCAGGTTCTTTATGAAATCCAGAATCTCGTCGCGATAGGCGACGAGGATCGTTGACTTTTTCGCCTCCGGCCCCCGGAGGAGTTGCAACACGTCGTCTTTACTAGCAGTGAATTCCCGCAAGTTAAAAGGCTTGCTCGCATCAATTTTGGCAAGCCGTAGGGAAATGAGGGCCGAGGACATTCTCGTTCGATGCATCGTGTATTCGAAGCCTTCGAGAACATCCGGGATCGACGGCAGCGCGCGAAGCGCATCTTTCAGCTCGCGCTGCGCTTCCTCTTTCTCGCGTCTACGTCGCTGCTGCTCTTCCAATGCCCGCTGCTGGGCTTCGCGGAGCGCAAGCGCTTTCTCCTCGGTTTCCGCCCGCGCCTGGGCCTGGTCCTCCAGCCTGGTCTGCTCGGCCGCCTCCCGCCCTTCTTGTTCCGCCACCGCTTGGGCCAACTGGTCGGGACTCACGAGTTTGCCGCCGACGACGTGGTAGCCTTCTCCTAATTTCCGCTCGAATTCTCTCTCGACGGCCTTCAGCTCGCCTCGAACCACGGCAAGTTCGTCGTGAAGCGTCTCCTTGTTTTGCCGGTCGAGAAGCGAGGATTGAGCGATTTCCGACTCGGCGCGCGATAGAATCCCCTCGATATCCTGAAAGAGATAGGACTTCGCCCGGCGTCTGGACGCGGCGATTTGCCCGATCGACAGTTTTTCAAGTCGATTGAACTCGTCCACTCTTTTCTTGTTCGAGGCGTATCCGTAATAGCCGACGCCGCTCACTCCCGCGATCGTGACGATCAAGGCCACGACAGTGAGCCGGAGCATTCGGTTGGGGCGGACTTCTTCAGGTACCAAGGGAAATTCGGATCGGTCTTCGGCGTCGGCCCTGAACTTCACCTTCGCTCGGCACTTCGGGCACCGATACTTGGTTCCGTACCGGGGTTCCGAGATGCGTATTTGCGATCCGCAGCGATGGCAGGAGAACTCATAGCCCATGGGGTCGACCTTCATGAAACGTCAAGCGCCGGCGGCATCCCATCGCGCGATACGACAATATTATGCCTGTGTCCTGCCCGAGACGCCACCGCCGGTCCGCCGGCGGCGCATCCTTGTCGTCATAAGCCCCGCGCGATAGCGTGATCGCATCATGCCGATCGTGGGACATGGAATCGACTTGGTGGAGATGGAGCGCGTCGAGAAGGTCTGGCGCGAGCATCCGGACCGTTTTCTCGACCGCATCCTGACGCCCTCCGAGCGGGCCTACTGCGAGCGGCACAAGTACCCCCTGCCGCACATCGCCGGTCGCTTTGCCGCCAAGGAGGCGATCCTCAAGGTCCTCGGCACCGGCTGGCGCGGCCGGATCGCCTGGACGGACATCGAGATCACCAACGACGACGCCGGTCAGCCCCACGTCCGCCTGAGTGGCCACACCGCCGAGATCGCCGCCGCGCGCGGCATCCAGCGAATCCTCCTGTCCATCACCCACGCCGAGAAATACGCCGCCGCCAGCGCCATCGGC
>CAYMXF010000065.1:0-3270 GCA_964393935.1 uncultured Planctomycetaceae bacterium | reverse complement strand
GCCATGACGAACTGCCGATAGCCCGGCAGCGAGACGATCCCCAGGTTCGGCACGAGCGTCGTGAAGGGATAGTCCGCGATCTTCGGCCGCGCCCGCGACACGCGGGAAAGCAGCGTGCTCTTGCCCGCGTTGGGCAAACCGACGACGCCCACGTCCGCAATGAGCTTGAGTTCCAGCCGCAGCCATCGCTCCTCGGCGGGGCCGCCGTGCTCGAATTCCCGTGGGATCTGATGCGTCGAGCTCGCGAATTTCGCGTTGCCGCGACCGCCCTTGCCGCCGCGGGCCACGCAGACTTGCATCCCGGCCTCGACCAGGTCCTTGAGCAGCGCGCCAGTGTCGCGGTCGTAGATGAGCGTGCCGGGCGGCACGCGGATGACGACGTCTTCGCCCTGCTTGCCGTAGCAGTTATCGCCCATGCCGGGTTGTCCGGGCTTTGCGTTCCAATGATGATGGCTGGTCAGGTCGACGAGCGTGGCAAGCTGCGGATCGGCTTCGAGCAAGACGCTTCCGCCGTCGCCGCCGTCGCCGCCGTTGGGCCCGCCCTTGGGGACGTACTTCTCCCGCCGGAAGCTGACGCACCCGTCGCCGCCTTTGCCGGACCGAACGCAGATTTCAGCTTGGTCGATGAAGAGCACGCGGGAAACGCCAAAACGCCGAAAAGTCAAAAAGTCAAAACGCCGAAACGTCAAAACCAGAGAGAGGATAGCCGAAAGCGGGGTCGTGTACGCGGCGGCGCGGGGACCTGTCGGGAATACGCCATTTTCACCGTCGCGGATTTTTTTTACCCGGAAACGAGCGGAAACGAACGGAAAAACGAATGGACAGAATTAACAAGATTGACAGGATGAGCGGTTGAATTCAGGAAAAAAAGAGGGTGGCTGAAGTAAGCTGAATTTTGTGAATTTTGGGCCTTGGCGGGATGAAAAACGGGGGCGGGGGTTTTCGGATTCAAGCAGGATTCAAGTTGGGAAGTTGAATCCGGGGCCATCGGGATAAGGGCGCAAGGGGTCGAGGGGTCAAGGGACCGAGTGGAGGAGGGGCGAAACTTCGTTTCGATGGAGTCGTTCGTGGTCATGCGCGAGGATCCTCTCCCTGCGCGGTCGGCGATGGCGGCCGCGCGTCACGAAGAAGCGAACCTAACAATTGCCTAATATAGCGCGCTGGCCAAAAAAGGCAAGGGGAAAATTTGAGCGGCCAGGGATCAGTGGCCAGTAGGCAGTGGCCGGAGGGGGACGGAAGCGCCAAAACGCCGAAAAGCCAAAACTCCAAAACCGAGCATTCCGCGAACACGGGAGCAATGCCAGCATTCCCAGCATGGCCCTCCCTCTTATGCAGCACATGCCTTCGCAGTAGAGACACGCTTTATGAGCCGAACGCTGCGACCGCCGCGCAGAAATCGGACTTCGTCAAAGAACGACCGCATCAGCAGCACGCCGCGACCGATGGGCCTGTCCAGTCCGTCGTCGGATGCCGCATCGGGTATCTGGCTGGGATCGAAGCCGCTGCCTTCGTCATGGACTACGAGTTCCGCCCAACCACGGTCCAGGCGGTAACACACGGTGATGCACTTGGCCGGGTCTCGTAGATTTCCGTGCTTAAAAGCATTGGCCAGGGCTTCTGAGAAGCCCAGGGCGATGGCAAAGTTGGTTTCAGCATCGTATCCTTGCCGCTCCACATCGTGCATGAAAGAATCGGTCAGCATCTTCATGGCGGCAAGCTCGTTCGGAATTCGTTGCAGAGACTCAACGCGTCGCAGTTCCATTGGTCATGCTCCTAAGCAGGCCCAAGCCTCGAATCAGCGTCCACTGGAAACGCGACATTCGTTGGTCCGATCCGCAGAAAACCTTCGGCTGGCCATCCGGAGCGACTATCCATCCACATGATTCCATGAAGAATAAATCCCTCGGCTGCCTGGAGACTCCCCCTGTCCCGGAGTTTTGGTGCCCCACACCGGGATCTACCCAAAGACTTGCTCGACTAGCTTTCTCTCCGGCTCCAAAGATCACCTGCGGCCCGAAACTTTATTGAGCCGGTTAGTGATGTAGTGGGCGGGCGTGAAATCGGCATTATCGAATGCGTCGCTGGTTTTCGACCGTGGACTTGCGCCGCACGGCTCGGACGGCAGCGTTGCCCGACCATCGAAAATCAATCGAAGGCTGAGAACGACGAACGGTATTCGCGATGGCTAAGACATCGCCGCAGAAGTGAGCGAGGATGCGGATACGAACGGGGTGCCCGACGAGTGCGAAGGGGAAGGGATGATGGGCGGGGGGGGGCCTTGGTACAGGGGCGGTTGCCCCTGCCTACTCACTTTCAGTGCTTCGCACTGAAAAAACGAGCGGCAGGTCTCTTCCGGCGCTCCGAGATCGACCTGTCCTACGCTGGCTGTCGGGGTGAGCGATGAGCGAATCGCCCTCACCCCGACCCTCTCCCTAAAAGGGAGAGGGGGCGGTGCGTTAGTTGTTCGCCGCGGCGGGCTTGATCGAGATCTTGCGGCCGGCGAAGACGACCTTGCCGTCGCGGAGGGCGAAGAGCGTGTCGTCGCGCCCGCGGCCGACGTACAGGCCGGGCACGAACGGCGTACCGCGCTGGCGGACGAGGATCGTGCCCGTCGTCACCACCTGCCCGTCATATCGCTTCACGCCGAGAAACTGCGGATTGCTGTCCCGCCCGTTGCGTGTCGAGCCCTGTCCCTTTTTATGTGCCATGTGTGAATTCCTTTAGTTGTCGCGTCTTTCTGTTTCGCGCTCGCCTTCGGCGATGCGGCTAAACGGCGCGTTGGTGGTTACCTCATGACCCAGGTCATCCTGCCCAAGACCGGCGTCGCGTTGTGCCGGGTGACGGAATCGCCCGGCAGCGTGTAGGGCATCGCCAGGGTCTTTCGCAGGACGAAGAGCTTCGGATTGCCGTCGTCGCCGGTCGCGCCTTTCTTAGCGGAGTCTCCGGCGGATTTTTTCGAGTCGTACAGGGGGTTCGGCCGCGTGATCCGCTCGCCGGAGAGGCCGCCGACATAGATCGTGAACTTGCTGACGCGCGGGTCCAGGTCCGGGAAGACCGCCACGCTGGTCAGGGCATTATCCTTGCCTTGAAGCAACCGGCTGATCGCCTTGACCGGCGTCACCAGGAACGGGTGGGTCCTGGCGTGACGATCGGCGATGGCCTGGAAGACGCGCGACGGGACGCCGACGATCGCCGGATCGACGTTCACTCTCGGAGCCCGATCCGGCTTCGCCGCCGCTTGCTCGGCGGTCAGTTCGCTTTCGATCTCGT
>CAYMXF010000064.1:9787-14338 GCA_964393935.1 uncultured Planctomycetaceae bacterium | reverse complement strand
CGTCTTCGCTCCATCCACCGTTGTAAACCCATCCGCGTCCTCTAACCTCGCGCGAAGTCTCGCCTGGGATTGATAGTGTAAGGTCTGTCGCGGTTGGAGGAATCCTGAAGCGAAAGAGGGGTTAGCGGCTCGCGGCCAGCGTCTCTTGGAGCTTGCGAAGCGCCTCGGCTTCGAGCTGGCGAACACGCTCGCGCGTCAGTCCGATGCGGACGCCGATGTCTTTAAGCGTCATCGGCTCCTCTTCGTCGAGGCCGTAACGCAAGCGGAGGATGGTCGCTTCCCGAGGATCGAGGGCGTCCACGAGCTTGCCGAGCATCTGCGATTCGGCTTCGTTGAAGACGGCCTCATCGGGAGCAAGGGATTTTTCATCCGGCAACATGTCGGACAATAGCAGGCCCGCATCGTTCGTCGCGGATTGCGACGGGGCGCTGAACGCCCGAACGGCGCGCTTGATGATCCGCACTTTTCGCTCTGGAAGCTGCATCCGCTCGGCCACCTCCTGTACGCTGGGCGAGTGGCCCAACTCTTCCAGAAGTTCGGTATGAACTTGCTTCCACCGGGCGATCATCTCGACCATGTACGCCGGAATGTGGACGGGCTGGACCGCGTTGATCAACGCCCGCTTGATGGCCTGCTTGATCCACCAACTTGCATAGGTGCTGAAGCGCGCCCCGATCTCGGGGTCGAATCCCTCGACCGCCCGCAAGAGCCCGAGATTTCCCTCTTCGATGAGGTCGGAGAGCGGCATGCCGCGATTGCCGTAGGCCTTGGCGATGTTAACGACGAGGCGGAGGTTGCTGCGGATCATCCGCTCGCGGGCCGTCGCCGCCTCCCGCTCCAGATCATGTTTCTCTTCGTGGCCGATCTCGCGCCGGGCAAAACGGCCCGCGGCCGCAGTGCCGTGCATGATCGCGTAGGCGAGTTCCTTCTCCTCCTCCGCCGTCAATAGCGCTGACTCATTGATCTGCTTGAGATACTGTTGTAAGCCCGGCTCGACTGGAATGGTACCATCCTCCCACTGGGATGACCCTTACCGGCCATCGGTTAACCGCACGGCGCGCCATCCTGACATCATGATCGGCCGATCGGGTCACTCAGTTGCCGGAAATCCGGCGCCCATGTTGGTCACTCCAACATTTCAGGACCCGCGGCCCATCGGCGCGCAACATTCTAGGACAGCGCCGCCTGGCACGCCTCCGTAACCGCCTTCGTACCGTTATGAAGGAGATTCCATCGTTGTTTCGCCGTCCGTTGGCGCGGCAGGTTCGCCTTCGCTGTCCTCGGTCTGTTCGGTGAGCAAATCGGTGCCTTTAATGATGCCCGTCGTCTCCTCACCCGTCGAGCCGTGCAAGCCGCCGCGCCGCGGCTTGAACTCTTTCTTCGCCGCTTGTCCGCCTTCGGCCGTGGTGTCGGACGCCCAGTCCGCGCGCTTCTTGGACAAACCGATCTTTCGCTCGGCCGTATCGACGCGGAGGATTTTGACCTCGATCTCCTGTCCCATTTCGACTTCCTGATGCGGGTCCTCGATGCGGTGATCCGTCAATTCCGAGACGTGCAGAAGCCCTTCGAGGTCCTGTTCAAGCTCGACGAACACGCCAAAGTTCGTGATCTTCGTGACTTTGCCCTTGACGATCATGCCCGGGATATAGCGATCGGGGACGGCATGGAGCCAGGGATCCTCCGTGAGCTGCTTGAGCCCCAGGGCGATCCGCTGCTTTTCCTGATCCACCGCGAGAACGACGCACCGGATTTCGTCGCTTTTTTTCACCAGCTCCGACGGATGACTGACCTTCTTCGTCCAGCTCATGTCGGAAACGTGCAACAGACCGTCGATGCCTTCCTCGATCTCGATGAACGCGCCGTAATTCGTCAGGTTGCGAACCTGGCCGGTCACGACGGTGTTGGGTGGATACTTTTCGGCAACCTTGGTCCAGGGGTTCGTCTCGGTCTGTTTGATGCCAAGGGAAATCTCCTGCTTGTTCTTGTTGATCTCCAGGACCACCACTTCGATTTCCTGGTCCAGCGTGAGGACCTCCGACGGGTGCGTGATTCGTCGCGTCCAGGACATCTCGGAGATATGAACGAGGCCCTCGATACCGCCTTCGAGCTTGATGAACGCCCCGTAGTTGGTGATGTTCACCACGTTGCCGCGCACACGAGCGCCGATCGGGTACTTGTTCTCGACCTCTTCCCAAGGGTTGACCTGGGTCTGCTTCAGCCCGAGGGCGATCTTTTCCTTATCCTTGTCGACGGCCAAAACCTTGACTTTTACCTTCTCGTCGACCTTGACGATTTCGCTGGGGTGGCCGATACGGTCCCAGCTCATATCGGTGATGTGCAGCAGACCGTCGATCCCGCCCAAGTCGATGAACGCGCCGAAATCGGCGATGTTTTTGATGGTGCCTTCGAGCATTTGCCCGACCTCGATGTCGGCCATGACCTTGGCTTTGGATTCGGCACGCTCGATCTCGATCAGCTTGCGTCGGGAAATCACGATGTTTCGGCGTTCGATGTCGATCTTGAGGACCACGGCCTCGATCGTCTTGCCGATGTACTCGCCCACGTCGCCGGGCCGGCGCGTGTCGACCTGGCTGGCCGGCAGGAAGACCGGCACGCCGATGTCGACGAGCAGGCCGCCCTTGATCTTGCGAGTACACTTGCCGCTGACGCGCTGGCCTTCCTTGCAGTTTTCCAGTACGCGCTCCCAGCCACGGATGCGGTCCGCCTTGCGTTTGGAGAGGATGATGACGCCGGTGTCGGACTCGATGGTCTCGAGCAGAACCTCGATCTCGTCGCCCACATCGACTTCGCCGGAATCCTGCCACTCGCTCAGGGGAATGTAGCCTTCGCTCTTGAGGCCGACGTCCACGACGACATCCTGCCCGCTGATGGCCACGACCTTGCCCTTGATGACCGTGTCGGCCTTAAAGTCTCCGACCAAGTTGCCGATGGCCTTCTCCATCCCGGAGGAATCGACCGTTTCGCCGAAAACCGTCCGCAACTCGCTGTTCAACTCGTCGTCGGATACGTCGATTTGGGCCAGCATTTCATTGTTAATCCGCTGCATGCGTACCTTCCGTCAATGGCGTCCGCGAGACCCACTCCCCGATTCGCCGATTCACTCTAGCTTCCTGCCACAACCCAGGCGCCGTGGGATGGGAATGCGACAGGCGGCCTGACACGACTTGCGCCAGGCCCTATGAAAAAATGCCTTGGTCCGTTTGCGGACATCCGCTGACAAGAAAAACGGTGACCGAGGCCGCAGTCCCATAGTGTACCTTCTCTCTATCGGCCTAGCAATGCTCGATTGGCGGCCCGTAGGATCCTCCTGTAGCCTCTGGATATGCAGGATCATGCTCGACGACGGTCCCGAGGCCCTGCTCGCGGAGCGGGTGGAGAGCCCTTTGCGTCAGGTGGCAGCCCATGGCACATTCGTCTAGCCGCCCTCACCATTGCGCTCGCGGGCATGATCGCCTACTGCAATAGCTTTAATTGCCCCTTTATCTTCGACGACCACGAGTCCATCGGGCGAAACATCTACACCCGCCACCTCTGGCCGTTGACACAGGCGATGAAGGCGCCACCCCAATCGAGCGTGGCGGGCCGGCCCATCGTCAGCCTCAGCCTGGCGGTCAACTACGCCATCAACAGCGCGAGCCCCTGGAGCTATCACGTCCTAAATCTCGCCATCCATCTATGCACAGGATTGCTGCTCTTCGGGATCATTCGGCGAACTCTTCTCGCCCCTCGGCTCGCCGAACGATTCGGACAGGCCTCCACCGGATTGGCGCTGACGGCGGCCGTCCTCTGGCTCGTCCATCCGCTTCAGACAGAGAGCATCACATACATCATCCAGCGCGCGGAGTCCCTCGCGGGCCTGTTCTATCTCCTCACGCTTTACTGCTCGATCCGAGCTTTTTTCGCGGCGAGCCCGCTGGTCTGGTATGTCTTCGCGGTCGTCGCTTCCGCATTCGGCATGGCGACGAAGGAAGTCATGGTGACCGCGCCCCTCGTCGTGCTCTTGTACAATCTCATCTTCGTGTCCCCATCGCTCGGCGCAACCCTCCGCCGAAGAGGCCCATTTTACATCGCCCTCGCATCGACCTGGCTACTCCTTCTCGCGATCAACCTGGAAGGCCCGCGGTCCGGCTCGGCCGGGTTCCGAATCGAAAGCTCGACGCCGCTGACCTACGCCGCGACGCAATTCGGCGTGATTCTGCATTATCTTCGCCTTTCGATTTGGCCGTACCGGCAATGCCTCGACTATGCCTGGCCGTTGGCATCGACGCCGTGGCCAATCATCGGACCCGCCATCGCCATTGCGGCGTTATTGGCGGGAATGGTATGGGCTTTGTTCCGCAACCCGCCGCTGGGATTTCTAGGCGCCTTCTTTTTTCTCTACCTTTCTCCGACGTCCAGCATCATCCCCATCAACGATCGCGCGTTTGAGCACCGGTTCTACGTGCCCCTGGCGGCCGTCGTCGTCCTGCTGGTCCTCGCGGGTCATCGCCTGCTCCAATGGAAATACGGCGTGATGCGAGACGGTCGTTC